>JABLXG010000028.1 GCA_013178165.1 Anaerolineae bacterium | reverse complement strand
GTATCGGTCTGCGCCGGGTTGGCCACCAGCGGGCAATTGTCCGCGCTGTCAGCCACGCCGTCGCCATCACTGTCGGTCAGAGGATCGCAGGCATCGCCGATCCCGTCGCCGTCGGTATCGGTCTGCGCCGGGTTGGCCACCAGCGGGCAATTGTCCGCGCTGTCAGCCACGCCATCGCCATCGCTATCGGTCAGACTATCACAGGCATCGCCGATCCCGTCGCCGTCGGTATCGGTCTGCGTCGGGTTAGCCACCAGTGGGCAGTTATCCACCCCATCCAGCACACCATCATTGTCATCATCAGGATCGCAGGCGTCGCCCAGTGCATCACCATCGGTGTTCACCTGGCTGGGGTTGGCGACTGCCGGGCAATTGTCGCTCGCATCAGGTACCCCGTCACCGTCCTGGTCAGGATTGAGAACGGTAGCGGTAATAACCACATTGTCGATCAGCCAGCCGCGATTATCGGTGAAACGGAAGCGGGTGGAAGCGGTTTGCGCCCCGGCAGGGATGGACACTGTAACCGGGGTCCAGGCGCCATAGACACTGTTATTGGCGGCATAGGTACTGATGGTTGTCCAGCTGGCGCCGTCGTTCGTGCTGTACTGGAGGGAAAGCGTACTGACAGCCTGAGTGCAGCTACTGCCGCGATGGCCCCGGTGCAACACGAAGCTGATCGACCCACCCCCGGAAACATCCAGGTTATTCGTTGCCGCCACAGCGTTGTCTCCGGTCAAGCGCAGCGCGCCGCCGCTATACATCGCCAGCGAGCCGCAGTTGTCTACCCGTGACGCATTGACCAGCGATGACCACTGCGTGTTGTCAATCGCCGGGTCGAAATCATCGCTCATGCGGACTTCTGTAGCCGCCACGAGCATGCCAACCGAAACCGCCAGGATCAGCAGCAAGCTCCCTAGTAGAGCTATACGAATTCGCTTGTTCATAAATGCACTCCTTAACACTGATAAGGAAATACTGATAAAGTAGTGATGGTGTTGTCGCTACCACCAGAATAAAAAATGCAGAGAACTAGTTCAATATAGTAAGGTTATTTTTTAGAATAATTTCATGATAGTTTTATAATTTCTTCACAAATTGACTTTTATAAAAATTTTAGAAATTCTTTATAATTCCTTTAGACCAAATCCGCCTGAGAGTCCGACTACAGTCCCTAACCAGATGCCCCCCGCCAGCCTTGTAGTCCGGCAATATGCCGCGGTTGTGGCTGCGCGCCGGCGCAAAAGACTTCCCCCGTACCCTGGAGTACAATGGTCATCATCCAGGCTTTCGTATTGCTCGTGCGTATGAAAGGGGCTTGAGATGAAACAGGCAGTTATGACCGCACCGGGCCAGATCGTCATTCATGATGTCCCCCGCCCGGCCATCCAGGATCACCAGATCCTCCTGCGAACCCGACGCATCGGAGTCTGCGGCTCCGATATCCACGTCTGGCACGGCAAACACCCCTATACCGGCTACCCCGTCGTCCAGGGTCATGAAGTCTCCGGCGAGATCGCTGAGGTGGGCCGCGCGGTAACCGGCTTCGCCGTCGGGGATCACGTTACCTTCATGCCACAGGTCACCTGCGGGCAGTGCTACCCCTGCCGCCACGGGATGGAACACATCTGTGAATCGCTGAAGGTGATGGGCTTTCAGACGAATGGGGCCGCACAGGACTACTTTCCACTGGACGCGGACAAAGTCCTTAAGCTACCGGACAGCCTGACCCTGGATCAGGGAGCCATGATCGAGCCGATCTCGGTTGCCGCGCACGCCATCCGGCGCGGCGGCGGGGCAGCGGGCAAGAAAGTGATCGTGCTGGGGGCTGGCACCATCGGCAACCTGACCGCTCAGGTTGCCCGCGCCTCCGGCGCACAGGCCGTCATGATCACCGACATCAGCGACTACAAGCTAGAGTTGGCCCGGCGCTGCGGCCTGGATTACGTGATCAACACTGCGGAAGAAGCGCTGGAGGCAGCTATCCGCCGCAACTTTGGGCCGGACCGGGCCGATCTCATGCTGGAGTGCGTCGGTGTGGAAGACACGATCACTCAGGCCATTGCCTGCGCCCGTAAGGGCACGACCATTGTCGTGGTTGGCGTGTTCGGGCAGAAGCCGCGTGTTGATCTCGGCCTGGTGCAGGATCGCGAGTTGAGCCTGGTTGGTACGTTAATGTACCAGCGCCAGGACTACGAGACGGCCATCGCCCTGGCCAGCAGTGGCAAGCTACAACTGGAAGCGCTGATCAGCGATCGCTTCCCCTTTGATCGTTACACTGACGCCTACCGGCGCATTGAAGAGGCTGCTGGCCGCACGATGAAGGTCATGATCGAGCTGGACTAGCGGCGGAAAGACGCCATCGCAGCGATACAGTCATGCCTGTGCTTGCACCACGATGGCAGGCTGAGAACTACCGGCTGGGCAAAACAAAGGGGATCGCACCAGCGGGTTAGCGCGATCCCCGGCAGGCGCTAGTCCGGGCGCGGCAGGCGCCGGGCGACCGGCAGCAGCGGCGGGAATGGCAAGTGCGGTTCGTGCTGGTACCAGTACGCCGTGCTGGCGTAATCGTCCGAGCGGCGATTGGCGTGGCCGTGTTCGATCGTCACCCGGATCGACTGCTGAAAGCAGATCGGATCCTCGATGTGGAAACGGTACAGCGAGATCTTGCCCGACCAGTTTTCGTCCCCGGCCAGGGTGATGCCATGATACGGTGCACTGTACTCAACCGCCGGGCACCAGGCAGTGTTGAAATAGTCCTCTGTGCCGGTGCCATGCAGGCTCGGCGGCCAGACCTCACCATCGATGAAGATCATGTCGTCGCCTTCGCCATACCAGTTGAAGCACTTGAGAATCTTGTCACCGTGGACACGGAAGTCTTCCATCCGTAGCGGCCAGGGGACGCCTTCCGGCCAGTCCATACCCTCACCCCGGCGCAGGTTATGGATGCTGAGGTTGCAGCCCACATAGTGGCCTTGCCCCTGCGCCTCCAGAATCACGTAGTTGCCGCGACCGTCCAGGTTCACGCCGCCAAAAGACCACTCCGGATTCGTCATATCGGCGTCTGGAATACCGTCGCAGGGATTCTGGCGTCGCCACTGGGCATGGAAGCGCCCCAGATCGGAGTCGATGGCAGGATGGATCTCGTAGTCGATGTAGTAGTAAAACAGCACCTCGACATCGCACTCGTTCTCCACCTCGATCAGGGCACGCTCTGCAAACGGCATGGGGAAGAAACAGTTAAACGCCTTGCCATCCGCCGGACTCATCTGCAGCGGCAGCGAAACGTAGTTGGTGGTCAGGGCATGGCCCACACCAAAGAAGTCCCCGATCGGCACTTCAACCGAATACCCCGGCTCATTGTCCCAGCGCATGCGCAGCACGATCCGGCGCAGGTAATGCTCCTGCTGGCAATCGATGGTGCACCAGATATGGTTGATGCAACCTGCACCCTGGATATCCGCCAGGGTCACGGTCTGCCCCGGCGCGATATGCAGGCGATCGTCATTACCGCCCGTACGATCCCAGCTGGAAACGCGCCGGGTGCGCACATTGCGGATTCGAGCCAGTTCGCCCAGCGGGCTTCCTTTGAACACAGCCATGCTTTCCTCCTGAAAAAGCCCGGCCTGCCTCAGTCGCTGGCAACGAGCCGGGCGCGCATCAACCTGACGTTGTACGGCCCCCACTGCGACATGTTGAAGTAGATGACTTCCCCATCGCTGGCCCAGGGATGCAGGTAAGCGCCATACAGGGAAGGATAATCATCCGCCGAGACCACGATCATGGGCTTGCTCCAGGGGCCGGTCAATTCAGGGGCCTCGCGCAGGACGATCGCCCGGCGCACTTCATCCAGGTAGGTCATGATCCAGCGCTGGAGGTAAGCGTTCCAGGCCACTGACAGCTCGCCCACCGGGGCAGAAGCGATCACAATGGCGTTTTCATGCCCCTCCACCCAGGTCGTGCCATCCCAGTAGCGGTAAGCATCCATCTTCAGGAAGGACTCGGCGGGCACGCGGGCCAGCGCCACACCGCCAAACCGCCCGCCGTGAATGCCAAACACGTACAGATAGTCCTCCTGCAGCACCAGGGCTGCCTGGCCGAAGTTGGTATCTCCCTCCCAGATGGCGTCAAAGGGCTGCTCCCAGGTTTGCCCGCCATCGTCCGAATAGGCCCAGCCGGAGCGGTTGAGCGTCCATTCGCCCGGCGGCCCCCACTCCTTGACCGCCATATAGTGCAGCGCCAGCCGATCCCCAATGGCGATGCCATAGGTGGGGATGATGGTCACATCGTCGCGCCAGCGACGCAGCACCGCCCGCGCCCGACCATTGTCATCCGTGATCATGCCATCAAACGTGATGCCGTCTTCCAGTTCGGTGTCGGTCGTATAGGCCAGGACGTTAGAGCGCCAGTTTTCTCCTCCGGCTCCGCCCCCTGCAGGACGGCAGCAACCGAAAGTATCGCCAAAGGCGATATACAGCGTATCGCCCAGGGCGAACATGCTGCCCAGGTCGGTGCCGTCAACATCGTAGCGAACGTCGGTCTGGCTGGGCGATTCCGGGCCGGTCACCCAGGCAACAAACTCAACGTCGGTGATCGCACGCAGGGCGGTACCCTCCTGGGCCAGCGCCGCCGATTCGCTGGCCAGAGCCAGAACAGCGAGGTACAGGATCACACGCAAACGCATCGCTTATCCTTTCAGGCCCGTCATCTTGACACTTTCCACAATAAACCGCTGCAGGCTGAAGAACAGCAACAGCGTGGGGATGATGGCGATCACAGACGCAGCCATGATCTGCTCCCAGGCATTCCCATGCTCGCCGGTGAAGGACTGAATGCCCACCTGCACCATGCGCATGTCGGCCCGGTTAGCGGCCACCAGCGGCCACAGGAACGAATCCCAGTTAGCCAGGAAGAAGAAGACTGCCAGCGCCGCCATCACCGGGCGGGCCAGGGGCAGCGCCACATGATAGAAGACACCAACCCGTGACGCGCCATCAATGCGGGCTGCGTCTTCCAGGTCCTGGGGGATGCCCAGGAAGAACTGGCGCAACCAGAAAATGCCAAAAGCGTGCGGGATCGCCGGGATGATCAGCGCCCAGTAGGTGTTTAGCCAGCCCAGCTGCTTGACCAGCAAAGCCAGGGGAATCAGGATGGTATAAAAAGGGATCATAAGGGTGCTGATGATCCCGATGAAGATCAACCGCCGCCCCGGAAACTCCAGCCGGGCCAGGGCATAACCGGCCATAGCGTGCAGGATCAGGGCCACCACCGTCACCGTCGACGCCACCACGAAGGAGTTGAACATGTAGCGTTCAAACGGCGCCTGACGGAAGACTTCCTCGAAGTTCTTCATGGAGAAGTTCGGCGAGATCAGGATAGGCGGGTTGGCAAAAATCTCGTCGGCGGGCTTCAAGGAGCTGGATAACATCCACACAAACGGCCCGGCAAACGCGACAGCCAGCACAATCGCGATGAGGTACCAGACACTGATACCCAGAATCTGGCGGGGAGTCTTGTGCATGGCGATCCTCCTCTAGGCCTTGATCTCACCGGAACGGAAGTAGCGCACCTGAATGAGCGTCAGCACAAAGATCATGGCGAACAACGCCACCGACATAGCCGCCGCATATCCAAAGTTCCACTCCCGGAAGGCCTTCTCGTAGGTGTACATCAGCAGGGTGTAGGTGGCATAGGCCGGGCCACCGCGGGTCATGACGTAAATCTGGTCAAAGGCCTGCAGGGCGTTGATCGTCAGGATCACCAGCACAAAGAAGCTGGTCGGCTTCAGCAGTGGCAGGATGATGTGCCAGAACACCTGGCGGCGGTTAGCGCCATCAATCTGGGCTGCTTCAATGTAGTCACCGGGGATATCCTGGATGCCCGCCAGCAAGATGATCATAAAGTAGCCCGCGCTCTTCCATACGGAGACGATGATCACGGAGAGCATGGCGCTCTGGACGCTCCCGATCCACTGCGAAGTAGGCAGCCCTACCGCGGCCAGCAGCTCATTGATCAGGCCGTTGCCCGGATCGAACATGAAGCGCCAGATCACACCGGCCACCACCAGCGACATGGCCACCGGCATGAAGTACACCGTGCGGAAGAAGTTGTTGCTCCGGGAGCGTCGGGTGAGCAATACGGCCATGCCCAGGCTCAGGGTGTAGACGGCGGGCACAAAGCTGATCGTGTAAAGGATAGTCCGTCCCAGCGAAGCGCCGAATTTGGGGTCCTTAAAGATCATTTCGTAGTTGCGCAGCCCGACGAACTGCGGCTCGCCGACCAGCTTCCAGTCGCTCAGGCTGATGATCAGTGCCATGAACATCGGCCCGACGATGAAGACCAGCAGGCCGATCAGGTCGGGCAGCACGAAGGCATAGCCAACCACCGCCTGCTCCAGCCGGTCGCGATCCATCCCACTCAGGCGGCCCAGCCAGCCACGCACCCCACCCCTGACGGGCGCTTCAATCGTCGTCGGCTCGGTTGTCGCCATATCTGCCTTCCTTCCGACCGATCAAGCAGGTTGCCGGGCACCGGCCCGGCGCCCGGCAACCCCGGAACGTGAGTGTGCTAGCGGGTCGCCAGGTAGGCGTCGATCTTCTCCGCCCAGGCGGCGACGGCGTCTTCAGGGCTGACGTTGTTGAACATCACGTCCTGCAGCGCCTCCCAGACAGACTGGGCGATCTCCGGCGGGTAGGAAGGCTCTGGCCGCGCAGTGGGGAAGATCTCGTTGGCGAAGACATTGTGCGGGAAGTTCTCATAGAACTCGGCATTATCGGCCACCACCGACTGGCGCGGCGACAGCTTGGTGTTGTACTGGATGCCCCAGGCCGCCGCGCGCGAGTTATCCTCCGCGCCGAACATGTTGATGGCGAACTCGGCAGCTTCCGCCGGATGCTGCGTACCGGCATAGACCATCACCGTCCAGCCACCGTAGACCGTCTTCAGCTCGTCGCCCTCGTCAGGCGCGGGGATCGGCGCCACACCCAGATCGGCTACAAAGTCCGGATAGTTGGCTGTGATCCAGCCGTAGACCCAGTAGCCGGAAACGAACATGGCCGCCTGGCCAGTCGGGAAGCGCTCGTCGACGGGGTCGCTGCCAGTGCTGGTCGGCGCGGCATAGCCTTCGCGAATCAGCGTGCCCCACAGGTCCAGGGCGCGGGCGGCTTCCGGCGTATTGACGGCGGCCGCCGTGAAGTCCTCATTCACAACCTCGCCGCCAGCCATCCACAGGAACGGATAGAACACAAAGTTCTCATAGTAGTCGGGGTTGGTGGGGATCAGGATGCCGTAGCGCTCCGGCGTGGTCAGTTGTTTGGCGGCGGCCACCAGCTCGTCCCAGGTCTTGGGCACTTCCAGACCGGCTTCCGCCAGCATAGCCTTGTTGTACCACAGCGCCACTGGCTCCATCTCAAACGGTACCGAGTAAATGTGGCCGTTGAGCGTCACCGCTTCCACCGACGCCGGCAGCAGGTCGTCCAACAGGTACTGCGGCATGTAGTCTTCCAGCGGCAGTGCCAGGCCGCTTTCCGCATAGCGCCGCCAGTCGCCAGGGCTGATGAAGAAGACATCCGGAGCCTCTCCGGTGGCGATGCCAGTCGTCAGGATTTCGCCGGTGTACTGCGCCCAGGGGAACTCCTGGCGCTCCACCTGCAGCTCATGGGTAGCATTCCACTCGGCAATGTATTCTTCAAAGAACGGATCGACATCTTCAGCGTATTCAAAGGTCCAGAACTTCAGCACATCCTGGGCCACAGCCGACGGCAGCGCCGTAGCCAGAAGGGCTACCAGCAGAGCGACGGTGATCAGACGCCAGTACCGCTTCATCTTGCTCTCCTCCGTAAGTGATCTGACAGACATCAACGGGCATCAGATTCAGCTTCTTTTTCGGCGAAAGTAGGGCGTACTCCTCCTTTCTGACCTGAACGATTCCAGACCTGTAGCGGGAATAACCGGCCGCGAAGAAAGCAAGCGTATTGCAGCCGCTTTCCTCCCTATCCTGAAGGCTAACGGCCTGCAGCCGGGGTATGACCGACTGCAGACACGCTCTCCGGCAGCAGCAGGCTGGTCGGCAGCCGCAGCGTACGGGTGGGCTGCTGCGGATCATGCATGCGGGCAAAAAGCAACTGCGCCGCCGCCTGGCCCAGTTCATAGGTGGATTGCGTGATCAGCGGGATGGGCGGGCACAGGCAGCGGTTCAAAACCGTATCATCAAAGGCCACCAGGGCAATGTCCTGCTGTGGGTCCAAGTGGCGCGCGGCCAGCTCGCGCATCGCCTCAACGGCCATCAGCCCGCTGCAAACCAGCATGGCCGTCGGCGGCTCCGGCGCATCCAGCAACGTCCGGGCCGCTTCGCGGGCCTGGCTGGGCCGGAAATCCGTGACCTTCACCAGCGCCGGGTCCACGGGCAGCCCATGTGCGGCCAGCGCCTGTTCGTACCCCTCGCGTCGCTCCCGGCCCGGCGTCAGGTAATCCGGGCCGGCGATCAGCCCGATGCGGATATGCCCGTTCGCAATCAGGTAGTCGGTCGCTGTGCGGCTGGCGCCCACGTTGTCGGTCAGCACTGTGTCCACGTCCAGCCCGTGCAACTGGCGATCCAGCGCCACGACCGGCACCCCCTGCTCGACCGCCCGGCGCACGGCGACACAACTGCGCTCCCCATCAGAGGCGCAGATGATGATCCCGGCCACACCCTCGGCCAGCAACACATCGATATACCGCGCTTCACGGGAGAGCGAATCGTCGGTATTGCCCAGCAGGAGGATGTGGTCGCGGACGATCGCCACGTCCTCGATCCCGCGGACAACGGAGACAAAGAAGTTGTTCTGAATGTCGGGGATGATCACGGCGATAGTCTGGCTGGTCTGGACGCGCAGGTTGCGGGCTACCCGGTTAGGCCGGTAACCCAGTTGCTCCACTGCCCTGGCAACTCTGGCCCGCGTCTCCGGGGAAACGTTCGGGTGGCCATTGAGCACCCGCGACACGGTAGCGGTGGAAACGCCCGCCAGGACCGCCACATCCTTGACCGTTGTCATGTGGGGTGTGCCTTTTTCCAGCCAAAATCTAGTTCATCATGATCAGTGTAATCGATTACATCATGCCTGTCAATCACCCTGGCCCAGAATTTTCCGCTCAATCCACCCGAAAAACAGGAAGTACAGGGGAAACCAGGAATATGCAACCCCGGCGGCGACGTCAGCCCGCGCCGCACCGGGCCTCACTCTCCAGCGATGCGCTGCCTCTGCGGAGCCAATGGCGTAGCGACAGATTGTCCGTTCAGCCGCCTGCTACGGCCGCCGCCACAGGAAACGCTCCCCGCATTGCAGCACGGCGTAGGGTACGCCGGCTGCATCTGCGCGGCGCGTGAACTCGCTGACATCAACGGTGTTGAATGTGAACATGTCGTAGTGGCCGGGGATGACCAGCCGTGGCCTGACAGCCTGCGCCAGCGCCACTGCCTCCGCTGCGTTCATATTAGGCGGCACCTGCAACGCCAGCAGGCGCTCAGTGGTGCCATTGACCGGCAGGAAAGCAATGTCCGGTTCAAAGCGCCGCAGACGCTCCGCCAGGCCATCATAGACCAGCGTGTCGCCACTGTGATACAGCCGCAGCCCGTCCATCTCCACCACATAGCCCAGGCAGGGGTAGCCACCCGCCGGATCGTAATCCAGGCCGGGGTGCGCCGCCGGGATGCTGTGGACGGTCAGCGGCCCGATCTGCAGCGTCTCGTCCCCACGTGTAGGGATCAGTCGCTCGCGGGCCAGCCCCAGCGCCACCGCATGGTCCACCACCGCCGCCGGGAGCACCAGCCTGGCTTCTGGCGAGGCAACAAACAGATCGGGCAGCGTGCCGGGATCGAGATGATCGGAGTGTTTGTGGCTGGCGAAGACCCACGTTGCGTTGGTGATCTCGCGCCCGCGCAGAGGAGCCTCGGTCATCCGGATGTGCGGCTTTTCCGTCCCGGCATACTTGGCCGTCAGATGCTCCGACAGGTACAGGTCAAAGTACACCAGCGCCGACGCCGTCCTGACTGCGTAGCCGCTCTGCCCCAGCCACCAGATGGCCACCTCGCCGGGTCCGGGCCGGGTTGTATTGATATCCTGCAGCAACGCTGCGCCAGCCTGCCTGGGCTGAATCATCGTGTTTTCTCCGCTTATGCTACACTGGTTGCCTGATTATACCGGACTTCACCCCGGCACAAAGCCTACCAAAGGAGCAGACCATGACTACCCCGATCCTCCCCACCAGCGTCATCGGCTCCTATGCCTGGCCAGCCTGGCTGCACACCGCTCTGGATGCGGCCCGGCGCGGCGAATACGGCCCGGACGACCTGCGCGAAACCCAGGATGACGCCGTGGACATGGCCGTCCGCGACCAGGAAGACGCCGGCGTGGACATCATCACCGACGGCGAGATGCGCCGGGTGGGCTTCTTCACCGCCGAGTTTTACGGGCATATGACCGGCCTGCGGGAATTGCCTCCCCGCCGCAAGGTCGGCGTTGTCGGCCACGACCAGCGGGAGAGCTATGAGGCTGTTGAGCCGATCGCCGCGCCGGAGGGGCTGGGACTGCTTGAGGAATTCGCCTACGTGCGGACCCGCACGACCCACCCGATCAAAATGCCATGCCCCGGCCCGTTCACCCTGGCCGGGCGGATCAAGCCGGGCGCAATCTATCACGACCGTGTCGATGTCGCTTATGCGCTGGCTGAGATTATCAACCGCGAATTGCGTGCGCTGGTGCAGGCTGGCGTCACCTTCATCCAGCTCGACGAACCATCGTATGCTGTACACGCGCAGGCTGGCTCCCCGGCGGAATTTGTCCGCCTGTTCAATCAGACGGTCGCCGGAGTGGAGGCACGGATCGGGTTGCACCTGTGCTTTGGCAATTACGTGGGGCGCCCGGTCGCCAAACGCACTTACCGACCCCTATTCCCTCACATTCTTGAGGTTCACGCCGACGAGCTGGCCCTGGAGTTCGCCAATCGCGAACTGGCCGAGATCAACCTGTGGCGGGAATTCCCCAGCGACAAAACACTGGCTGCCGGGCTGGTAGACGTCAAAAACTACTACGTTGAGACGCCAGAGGATGTTGCCGAGCGTATCCGCCGCGCGCTGGAGGTCGTCCCCCCGGAGAAGCTGACCATCACCCCGGACTGCGGCTTCAGCCAGACGGCCCGCTGGGCGGCCCGCGCCAAGCTCAAGGCGATGGTTGAAGGCACACGCATCATCCGCCGCGAGTTGACCGGCACCGTCTAACCTCCTGCCCAACCAGAAGCAGAAGAGCGCCCATTGCTGGGCGCTCTTTCGTCTGCACGGCTGTTCTGCGGGCCGCTCTACGCCACTGCCACCCAGCGGCGCTCCTGCGCGCTACGCTGGATCGCGTCACACAGAGCGATCTCGGCGTGCCCATCAGCAAAGGTAGGGAATGGCGCGGGTGCGCTGTAGTCCCCCGCCGCGATGTAGTCGTAAACCGCCCTGAACAGCTGCTTGAACGTGTCCGGGTACCCTTCCGCGTGGCCGCCGGGATAGCCGGCCACCTTCCGCGCCTCCGCCCCCAGCAGCGAGGGGTCCTTGGCTACGATGCCGTTTGGCCCGTCGCGCCGCCCGATCCACAATTCGTTGGGATTCTCCTGCTGCCAGGCCAGCGACGCCTGCGAGCCGTTGATCTCCCATTGCAGCTGGTTCTTGTGCCCGGCGCTGACCTGCGACACCGTCAACACACCGCGCGCGCCATTGCTGAACTCCAGCAGGATCGAAGCGTAATCCTCCGTAGCGATCGGCACTTCGACAGCCTCCTGGGCTGTCTCCAGCTTGTTGGCGAAGGTATCCACTTCCTGGGTCGGCTTCAGGCGGGTGGGGACGATCGTCGCCAGGTCGGCCATCACTGCCGTGATCTTGAGGCCGGTGATCCAGGTCACCAGGTCAAACCAGTGCGTGCCGATGTCCGTGACAGCGCGCATGGCCCCGCCCTGATCAGTTTCCAGCCGCCAGTTCCAGTCAGTTTTATACAGCAGCCAGTCCTGCAGGTAGTGGCCGTGAATCAGCCGCACCTCACCCAGTTCGCCTGCCCGGACACGGTTGCGGGCCTCGTGGCAGAGGGGATAAAAGCGGATGTTGTAATTCACCGCGCCAACCCGCCCGACTTCCTGCGCAAGGCGCACCAGTTCAGCGGATTCGGCGCTGGTGACGGTCAGCGGCTTTTCGCAAATGACATGTTTGCCGCCCTGCAGCGCCGCCCTGACCATCCCGTAGTGCAGGTAATTCGGCGTGCAGACATGCACCACATCAATATCCGGGTCGCTTACCAGTTCGGCCAGGTTCGCATACGCAGCGTCCAGCCCGTATTTGTGGACGCCTGCCTCCGTCTCTTCCGGGGTCACACCCAGGCATCCCACGACCTCAACCCCTAACCGGCGCAGCGCCTCAATGTGGGTGCCCCCCATGAAGCCCAGCCCGATCACTGCTGCCCGCAGATCGTCCATCCCTACCCCCTCCCCTGCTAATGTTTGGCAAACGCCGCGTCAAAGGCGATATCCGACGGTTCAAAGTCCAGCTTCTTGACGAAGTGGAATGCCTCCTGGGCGCCAAACTCACGGTTCATGCCGCTGTCCTCCCATTCGACGGAGAGCGGCCCGCGATAACCGATCCGGTTAAGGGTACGGACGATGGCCTCAAAAGGCACGTCGCCATGCCCCGGCGAGACGAAGTCCCAGCCGCGCCGGGCGTCGCCAAAGCTCAGGTGCGAGCCAAGGATACTTGTCCGCCCGTTGAGATTGCGCTTGACGTCCTTAACGTGGACATGGAAGATTCGCTCAGCGAAGGTCTCCAGGAAAGCAACCGGATCAACAAACTGGTGAACCAGATGGCTGGGGTCGAAGTTCACGCCGAAAGCCGGGTGGTGGTTGACGGCATCCAGCGCCCGTTGCATCGTCACGATGTCATAGGCGATCTCGGTCGGGTGAACCTCCAGCGCAAAGCGGACGCCGTTCTGCTGGAAGGCGTCCAGGATCGGCAGCCACCGCGCGGCGAAATCGCGATAACCGGCGTCAATTTCTGCCTGGGAAGTAGGCGGGAAGAAGTACAGCTTGCTCCACACGCTGCTGCCGGTGAAGCCGGTGACAGTTTCCACGCCGAACAGCCGCGCTGCCTGTGCCGTCCGCTTCATCTCCTCCGCCGCCCGCTGGTGTACTCCTTCCGGATCGCCGTCGCCCCACACGTAAGCCGGGAGAATGCTCCGGTAGCGTTCATCAATCGGATCGCAAACGGCCTGCCCGACCAGGTGGTTGCTGATGGCGAAGCACTGCAGTCCGTACCGTTCCAGAAGGGCGCGCTTTTCCCGCACATAGGAGTCGCTGGCAAGCGCCTTTTCCACCTCAAAGTGATCGCCGGAGCAGGCCAGTTCCAACCCCTGGTAGCCCCATTCAGCGGCTTTGCGGGCCAGCGTTTCCAGAGGCAAATCGGCCCACTGGCCTGTGAACAGGGTAATTGTTCGCCCCATTGTTGCACTCTCCTTTCAACCCAAAAGGAAGGTCACGCAGAACTGGCGCGGCTAGCCCGCCAGGCGTTGTCTGGCCTCGTCCAGGATGGCGGCAGTGCGCGTCGCACCGCAGCGGGAGACGCCCAGCGCACGGACTTCCAGCAGGCGGTCCAGCGTACGCACGCCGCCTGCCGCCTTGATCTGCACCTGCGGCGGGGTATGCTGGCGCATCAGTCGCAGGTCGGCATCGGTCGCTCCGCCGCTACCGTAGCCAGTCGAGGTCTTGACCCAGTCAACACCGATCTCGCCGCAAATCTGGCAGAGCATGATCTTCTGGTCATCGTTCAGGTAACAATTTTCAAAGATCACCTTGATCTTCTGCCCGGCGGCATGGGTGACGGCGGTCACCGCCTCGATGTCGCGGGCCACCGCGTCCCAGGCCCCGCTCAGCACCTGGCTGATATTGACCACCATGTCCAGTTCCTCACCGCCATCAGCCAGCGCCTGTTCGGCTTCGGCGACCTTGATCGCGGTCGTATGGCCACCGTGCGGAAAGCCAATCGTCGTGCTGGCCCTGACGGTGCTGCCGCGCAGCAGGTCGGCGCAGCGTCTGAGGTAGTAGGGCATAATGCAAACGCTGGCCACATCATAGGCCAGGGCAAGCTGGATGCCCGCTTCCAGGTCGGCCACCGTCAGCGTCGGATTGAGCAACGAGTGGTCGATCATCTTGGCCAGCTCGTGATAGGTGTAGTCCATTCCCCTCTTCCCTCCTTCACCCCACCATGCCCTGAGCCGCGGCCAGAGCGATCCCGCCGAGCAGCCCGGCCCGATTGCCCAGCGCGGATTCGACGATCGCCACATCATCGGTCGGGAACATGCCCACACGCTCCCGGACAGTCTGGCGCACCGTGTCAAAGAGCAGTGCCCCGATCCCGGCCACGTTGCCGCCCAGCACCACCATCTCCGGGTGCAGGGTCACCACCACGTTGGCCACACCAATACCAATGTACTGCGCCGCCCGGATCAATTCCTCGCGCACAGCCTCATCGCCGGCTTCGGCGGCCAGGGCCATCTCCCGCGGGGTCACCCGCGCCGGGTTGCCTTCGACGAGCGCATGCAGGCGCGGTGCGCGCCCGGCCTGCATCAGCCAGACCCCTTTGCCCACAATGGCCGGACCGCTGGCCAGCGTCTCCAGGCAGCCCCGGTTGCCACAGCCACAGCGCGGGCCATCCGGCAGGATGGTATGATGGCCCAGTTCCCCTGCTGCGCCAAGCCGCCCCAGCCGCAGCCGGCCATCCACCACCACGCCGCCGCCGATGCCTGTCCCCAGTGTGAAGAAGATCATTGTGCCAACCGAACGCCCGCACCCGTAGGTAAGCTCGCCCAGGGCAGCCATGCGGGCGTCGTTGAGCAAATAAACCGGGCAATTGATCTGGGGGACCAGCCAGTCGCGCACGGGAACATCACGCCAGTTAGTGGGAAAGTTGGGCAAAAAGCGGGTCGTACCGCTGCTCAGATCAATCAGTCCCGGGACGCCGATGCCCAGCGCCACCGGAGATTGCCCGGCCTGCGCGGCCAGGTCGCAGATCAGGCCGGCTATACGCTGCACCACCGCTTCCGGCCCCTGTTGCGATTCAGTCGGGATGGTTTTCTCGGCCACGATCTGGCCGTTTGTTCCGGCCAGCGCCCCGGCGATCTTGGTGCCGCCCAGGTCGATGCTGGCGTACAGCGCCGTCATGATGCCTCCCCCTCCATCACTGTGGCGGCTCCATATGACCTGATCCTGTGGCGCCGCGGATAAATGTATTGTACTACGCGCCCGGTTGCCCGCCAAAAGTGCTGCTGTTAAGAGCCTGACGTGTGCATTCCGGTAATCTTGACAATCGTCGGCAGAACGTACTATGCTGCAAATGTGCGAACAAAGAACATCGATTTCCTGCGGCAGCCCGACAGTACCATTCACCAGCCACCCGGATTGGACACTGTATCCGCGGCATAACGTGCCTTTTCCTTGCTGGGTCGCCAGGCAGGTCACTGCGCATGGCGGGAGATTCCCCCCCCACCACAGCGCAGAAATCACGTAGTGCTATAATCAATCAAGGTAGAGACTCCAGGCTCAGATAGAAAGGAGGGTAAAGCAAACCAGAAACACATCCATGCACGTGCGCTCCAGTCCGGCCATCAGGGGCCGGAGCTGTAGAGAGCGTCAGGAACTATCGGCATGTGTTTGAAAAGAGGAGAAGCTATGTTCAAGAAATTCGCTGCATTGCTACTGATCGCTATTTTCGTCCTGAGCGCGCTGCCTGTGGCGGCGCAGACCCCCCCGAAAGTGTTCTACTGGATTTCGCATGGTGATCCTGCTGACCCGGTCTGGGTGTTCTTCCTGGGCGGGGCGCAGCAATTCGCCGAGGACACCGGCTTCGAAGTCCGCACGTCCTTCCATGCTGGCGATGTACCCTCGCAGCAGGAAG
Organism: Anaerolineae bacterium; assembly: GCA_013178165.1. Classification (NCBI taxonomy): domain Bacteria; kingdom Bacillati; phylum Chloroflexota; class Anaerolineae; species Anaerolineae bacterium. The sequence continues at coordinate 28,329 of JABLXG010000028.1, read as the reverse complement.
CCGTTCGCGCGGCTATTGCTGCTGGCGCGACGGGCATCGTCACCAGCACACCTGACCCCGGCAGCCTGACCGAAGTGATCGCCGAAGCGCATGCAGCTGGCATCCCGGTCATCATCATGAACACCGAGGACAAGACCAGTGGCCGTGACGCTTACGTCGGCGGCGACAACTTCGTCATCGGCGCGGACTGGGCGAAGTACATGGTCGACAACGGCTATGTCACGACCGGCAGCTTCGTCTGGATGCCCGTCGAAGTCCCCGGCGCGACCTACCAGGTGAACGAGACCGAAGGCATCGACAGCGTGTTTGGCCCGCTGGGCGTTGAGTATGAGATCACCGACGCCACCCTGGACCAGGCCGAGATCATCACCCGCATGTCGGATTACCTGACCGCCAACCGCGATAAGATCGATGCGATCATCGGCCTGGGCGACCTGGTGACCGGCAGCATCAAGCGTGTGTTCGACCAGGTTGGCGTCGCTCCTGGCGACATCCCGGTGGTTGGCTGGGGCAACTCCTGCGACACGGTGAATGAGGTCAAGGAAGGTTATGTCTTCGCCGCGACCTGGCAGGACCCGCAGCTCACCAGCTACCTGGCCCTGGCGCAGGCGATGATGGCGGCCAGCGGCATCCCGCCGACGGACATCATCGTTGGCACGCTGTACGGCCCGGACAAGGCTGACGTCTACGGCGCCCTGATGGGTTGCCAGTAGAATCTGGTTAAGCGGCCCGCCCTTTACGGGTCAGGGCGCGCAGTTCGGCATGAGACTGGCGCTCCGGCGCCAGTCTCATCCCCTTTTATCGGCCTGTCGGATTCAAGATATCGAGGCAGTCGATGGAAGCATCTTCACGCCTGCAGAAGGCCATGACCGCACCTTCGGTCAGGAAACTGATTGCTGCACCGGAATTCGGCCCGCTGGTGCTGCTGATCATTGAGATTGTGGTGTTCAGTTTTCTCACCTCCCGGCGCGCCGCGTCCGATCCGTTCTTTTCAATCTTTCCGTCGTTCCTGTCGTCCACCAACATCAGCAACCTGCTGGCCTTCACGCCGGAACTGGGCATGATCGCCCTCGGCATGACGCTGCTAATGACCGCCGGCGAATTTGACCTCTCGGTCGGCTCGGTCTTCGGTTTTGCGGCGATCATCATGTGGACATTCTTCAACACCGGCGCCACCTCCCTGGAAATTGGCTTTGTGCTGGCCATGTTGATTTCGGTCGCTATCGGCTTTGTGAACGGCTGGTTCGTGACCCGGTTGCGCATCCCGTCGTTCCTGGTCACACTGGGCATGCTGCTGGTAGCGCGTGGCTCGGCGCTGTACATCACCGATGGCTTCCCGCAGCGTACCTGGAACGCCGGACAATCCGTACTGTCGGCCATCCTGGTTGGCGAGTTCTACATTGGCGATGTGCGTATCTACGCCTCCTTGCCCTGGTTCATCCTGTTCACGGTTATCCTGCACTACGTGCTGGTACACTCCAAAGCCGGCAACTGGATTCTGGCTTCCGGCGGCAATGCGATGGCGGCCATCGCCCGCGGCGTCAAGGTTGGCCGCACCAAGATCATGCTGTTCATCCTCTCGGCGATCATGTCCGCCTATGCAGGCATTACCAGCTCGATCCGCGTCTCCGCGGCTAACCCGAACAGCGGCGACGGCTACGAGCTGGAGGTCATCGCGATGGTCGTCATTGGCGGGACAGCACTGGCCGGCGGGCGCGGTTCGATCATCGGCACCGTCCTTGGCGTGCTAATCCTGCGCGTGATGCGCAACGGTATCGTCATGGTCGGCGTCCCCGGCCTGGCCTACAAGATCTTCATCGGCGCGATCATCCTGGGCATGATGGTGTTACACTCGAGTCTCGAACGCCGCACCGGGAATGGAAGGTGAAGCCATGGCGACTACCGAACTGGTCCGCATGGAGCATATCTACAAGAATTTCGGCAGCGTACAGGCGCTCAATGACGTCACCTTCACCGTCGGACACCAGGAGATCGTCGGCCTGGTTGGCGACAACGGCGCAGGCAAATCCACGCTGATCAAGATCCTCTCCGGCGCGCATCCAGCCACTTCCGGGCAGATCTACTTCGATGGCAAGCCGGTGGAGATCAAGAACACCTGGGACGCCATTCAACTGGGCATTGAGACGATCTACCAGGACTCGGCGCTTGTGCCCCAGCTTTCCATCGCGCGCAACCTGTTCCTGGGCCGCGAACCGCTAACCGGCCCCACATGGCTACAACGCATGGATAAGCGCTTTATGGAAGAGCAAACCCGTAAGCTGCTCAGCGAACTGGGGATCACCAAGTACATCAACCCGGACACGCCGATTACCTCTCTCTCCGGCGGGGAGCGCCAGTCCATTTCCATCGCCCGCGCCATGTTCTTTGAATCGCGGCTGATCATCCTGGACGAGCCAACCAACAACCTGGGGGTGGAAGAAACACACCGCGTGCTGCGCTTCATCCACAACGCGCGGGATAGAGGTCTGTCGTGCATCTTCATCACCCACAACATCTACCATGTCTTCCAGGTGGTCGACCGGATCGTGGTACTGCGCCGTGGCAAGAAGGTCTGCGAAGCTGACCCGAAGCACACCAACATTGACGATATTGAGAAGGTGATCACCGGGATTTACGACACGCTGCCGGAGCGCAGCACCGGGTAAAACGACCACAGCGGATGCTGCCGCCAGGATCAGCCTGCATTCCATCTCACGCCGGTGCCGGACACGGGCAGTTCAGCCCGCGCCTGCTGGCATCGGCGTGAGACGTCTGGCGGCAGGCTCGGATCTCTGCCCGGGCATACCAGTCAAACACATCCCGGAAAGAGCGACGCCCATGACCTACGAGCTTATCGAGCGCCTCCCCACCCCGCAGGAGCACCACGCCCTGTTCGAGGCGGTGGGCTGGCAGCCATATACACCGGAAGAAACTGCTGCCGCCCTGGCTAACACCCTGTATGGCGTCGTAGCCATGCGAGATGGTCAGCCGATCGGCATGGCGCGGGTGATCGGCGACCGGGGCAAATTCTATTACATTCAGGATTTCGCTGTGCGCCCGGAACACCAGGGCCAGGGCGTCGGCGGGGCGATGCTGGAGCGCCTGCTGGCGTTCATCCGTGCTGCCGCGCCGGGTGATGCTTTCGTGGGGCTGTTCGCCACGCCCACCGCCATCCCGTTTTACCGCCAGTATGGCTTTGAACCGCACAGTGATATGCTGGCTGGGATGTGGACAGTACTGCACAGGACTGCCTGACGACAAACCACAAAGCGAGCGGCCTGCCTCTAGCTGCGGGCAGGCCGCCAGAATAATCATCCGCTCAGGTTGGTCAGGCCTTCAGCCACAGGTCAATCGGCTTCTGGACGTCAGGCGGCTCATAGGGCCAGGTGATCTTACGCCCCTCGCCCGCCGACTGGTACGCTGCATGGATGATCTTCAGCACCTCCAGGCCGTCTTCGCCGCGCTCGACCGGCTCCTCGCGGCCCTTGATCACGTTGATGAAGTGCTGCATTTCCTGCGGGAAACCATAGTTCCACTCTTCCTCAAAACCGGTGAAGGTCCAGCCAACGGTGGTATCAGCCTTTTCCACGGCGTAACCGTAGCCGACTTTACTGTGGGTGATCAGGGCGTTGCCATGAATCAGGTCAGCCCGCGTGTTGCCTTTGGAGCCGTAGATCTCACAACGGTCATCGATGCCGCCGGTCTTGGCCCAGCTATTCTCGGCGATAGCGATGGCGTCGTTTTCGAATTCGATGATGCAGATCGCGTGATCCTCGCCCTGCGTGCGGTCACGGTGCACGAACGTGCCCAGCGTGGCGCCAACGCTGCGCACCTGCGGCCGGTCCAGGATCCAGCGGGCGAACTCGATCGAGTGGCAGCCCATGTCCAGCAGCACGCCGCCACCCGACAGATTGACATCCCAGAACCAGGGCGAGTGTGGGCCGTCATGCTCCTCGCTCTGCTTGACCAGGAACACCTTACCCAGCGCGCCCTCCTCCACCAGCCGCTTGGCGCGGACATACTTGGGCGCAAAGCACAACATCTCGCCGTAGACCAGCTTGACCCCGGCGTTCCTGACCGCCGCCAGCATATTGCGGGCCGCACGCATGGTCGTCGTGAACGGCTTCTCGCACATGATATGTTTGCCCGCTTCCGCCGCGGCGATCACGACTTCCTCGTGCAGGTAATTCGGCACGCCAACGGTTACCGCCTGGATGTCATCCCGCGCCAGCAGCTGGCGGTAGTCCTCGTAAGCATACGGGATGCCCCGCTCATCGGCGAAGCGGCGGGCCTTGCCGGGCGTGCGCGACGCCACAGCGACGATCTCCGCCTCCGGCACCCGCTTGAGGCCATCGACGTGAATGTGGCCGATAAACCCGCTGCCGATCACGCCAACACGAACCTTTTCCATGACCTCCTCCCCTCCTGAGCCAGACCCCGACGCCCGTCGCTTTAGGCGCTGACGATCTTTTGCACCACGCGCCCGCTGGCCTTCTCCTTGAGGATCAGCTTGACCTGGCCATCGGGCATCACTTCCCGCTTGATCAGGAAATGCGCCTCGTCGTAATCGGTCAGGCGAGCCCCCGCCTCTGCTTCCTCGGCTCCGCGCCAGTCTTCCAGAATCACCGGCTCCCACTGGCGGGACTGGACGGAGCGATAGGCAGCATCCATGATGGCGTTGATCACGTAGCCATCATAGAAGGTCTCCATCGGGGCGACGCCCCTGTCCATCGAATCGAACATGTCGGCGAACATGTCGCTATAGCCCAGGGAGCCGACCTCATCCCCAACCGGGAAGAGCCAGCCAGTATCGCCCTCGGCTTTCTCCGCCACATAGCCGCGCTCGCCAACAGCGGTGAACATCTCAAAGCCGGTGCGCAGCCAGTGATTGAGCCAGATCGTGCCCTCGGTACCGGAGACTTCGTCGCGCAGGTCCATCCCACCGCGAAACGTCCAGGCAACTTCAAACTGGCCGACCGCCCCGCTGGCATAGCGCACCAGCCCGACGGCGCTATCCTCGGCGTCAATGGGATGCACCTGCGTATCGGCCCAGCACATCACTTCCAGCGGCTTGACATCCTTGCCGATGAAGTTACGGGCGATGGCGATGCAATGGCAGCCCAGGTCGACAATCGCCCCGCCGCCAGATTGCTCTTTATCCCAGAACCAGTCGCTATGCGGGCCTGGATGCGCCTCGCGGGAGCGCGCCCACAGGATTTTGCCCAGCGCGCCACTCTTCACCGACTTGAGCGCCTTGAGCGTCTTGGGCGTATAGGCCAGATCTTCCAGATAACCGTGGAAGACGCCCGCCCGCTCCACCGTGTCCAGCATCCGTTTGGCCTCGGCAGCGTTGCGACCAAGCGGCTTGGTGCAGAGCACCGCCTTGCCCGCTTCCGCCGCCAGCAGGACAGCCTGCTCGTGCAGGTTGTTGGGCAACCCGATAACCACGACATCAGTCTCCGGGTCGCGGATGGCCGCCGCCATGTCGGTTGTCCAGCGCGGGATGCCCCATTCCTGGGCAAACCGCCGGGCGCGTTCTTCCGTCCGGGAATAGACCACCGCCACCCGGTCCTGCCCGCGCCTGCCATGCAGGGTCATCGTGTAAAACATCCCGATCAGGCCGGTGCCCAGCATCGTGATCTTGTGCATCAGACTCTACTCCTCCCCAGATACGCAAACTGCGCTCACTGTCGGACGCTCCGCTGGCGGCCATAAATGGAGATCAGCACCACGAGGGTGATCCCCAGCGTTATCAGCTTGTAGGCTTCCTGAAGCTGCAGCGCCCGCAGCAGACTCTCGATCAGGGTCAGGACGAGCGCGCCGGACATCGTGCCCCAGTAGCTACCCTTGCCGCCGGAAAGCACCGTCCCGCCGACCACCACCGCCGCAATCGCCGGAAACTGGTACGGCCCACCCAGGTTAAGGAAGACCGTCTGGGTAAAGCCCAGCAGCACAAACCCGCCAAAAGCCGCCAGTACGCCACTGAGCGTATACGTGATGATGACAATGAACGGCACGCGCACGCCGGACAGCCGGGCCGTCGTGCGGTTGACGCCGATCGCGAATAACTGCTTGCCGTAAGTCGTGCGCTCCAGCAGCAGCCACATGCCCAGCCCGACCAGTACCCACAGGATCACCACGCCGGGAATGCCCAGAATCAACGGCTCAGCGATCAGGCGGCCCAGCAACGGTGGCATGTTGCCGATCAGTTCGCCCTGGGTCAGCACCAGGATCGTGCCCTGCACCACGCCGGTCATACCCAGCGTCATCACCAGCGGCGGCACCTGCAGCACGATGATCCCCAGGCCGTTCAAAAATCCGATCACCGCACCAACTACCAGCACGACCAGCAACGCTGGCAGGATCAGGTCATTCTGACCACTACTCAGGCGGAAGGTCAGGATGGCTCCCAGCGTCACCACCGCCCCGGCTGACAGATCGATACCTTCACCACCGCTGATGATCACCAGCGTTTGCCCGGCAGCGATAATCCCCAGAAATGAAGCCAGGCGGACGATATTCACAGCCTGATTGATATTCAGAAAATTCGGGTTGATCAGGCCGCCAGCCAGAAACAGGAGGATAGAGAGCAACAGCGCCACGACTGGCGGGCTGATCTGCGCCGACTGCTGTCGAAGGGATCGCATGGCGTCAATCATGCTGTCCGCCTCCGCAAGAACCGCACCAACCCTGGGCCAGCCAGCGCCGCGATGATGATCAGCGCATCCACCAGCGTCTGAGACCACGTAGGGACGTTGGCGAAGGAGATGATGTTACGGATCACGCCCAGGATCAGCACGCCGAGCACCGATCCGATCACCCCGCCCTGGCCGCCGCTCAGGCGCGTCCCGCCCAGCACCACAGCCACGATCGAATCCAGCGTCATAGCGTCACCGATACGCGGGTTGCCTGTGCCCAGATTCATCGTCAGCGCCAGTGCGGACAGTGCCGCTGCCAGCCCCGCCCACACATACGTACTGAAGCGCACGAAGTTCACCGGCACGCCGGTCGCATAGGCAGCGTCAGCCTTGCCGCCTGTGGCAAAGAGATACTGCCCGTAGCGCGTTGAACGCAACACCAGCCAGATCAGGATGGCCAGGGCAATGAAGTACAGCGCCAGCGGGATATCCAGCGGCGCACCCCGGTAGGATCGCAGGAATTCACGCGGCAGGTTGCCGCCAGGTCGGGGCAGGATCAGCAGCGCGATACCCGCATAGACGAAGCTGGTGGCGTAGGTCGTCACAATCGGCTGCAGCCGCAGGTAAGCCACGCACAGGCCATTGAACACCCCGGCGGCCAACCCCGCCCCTACCGCCGCCAGGATACCAACGAGAATCTCGGTTGGCCCCGATTCCGGCAGGATCAGCGTGACCAGGATGGCGTTGGCCATGGAGACGATCGCCCCAACAGAAAGATCGATCCCGCCGCCGATGATGACGATGGTCTGCCCGACCGTCAGGATGATCAGGGGCAGGAAGTTACGCAGGTTGCTGTTGAGCACCCGCAGTTCAAACAGGTTAGGCTGCAGGTAGAAGTTGATCCCTACCGCGATCAGGAGCAGCAGCAGGGCCAGCAGGTAGGAGTGTCGCAGGGCGATCCGCCGCAGCACTACGCTATTCATGGCCGTTACTCGCATTGGTCGTGCCCATGCTGGCCGAGACCAGGTTGGCATGGTTGAGCGTTTCGCCCGCCAGTTCCGCCCGGATTCGCCCATCATGCAGCACCAGGACACGGTTGCACAGGCTCAGCAGTTCTTCGTCATCGCTGCTATAGAACAGGATCGCCGTCCCAGCGGCACGGAGCCTGTTCAACAGCGCATAGAACTCAACTTTTGTCCTGACATCAACACCCTTGGTCGGGTCGTTGAGGAGCAGCACGCGCGGGTTGCGCAGCAGCCACTTGCCCAGCACCACCTTCTGGGCATTGCCACCGCTCAGGCTGCTCACTGGCGCGTCCAGGGATTCCATCACCAGGCGCAATTCCTGTGCTACCTGGTTGGCATCCGTACGCGCCCGAACCATGTTCAGCGGGAAACCGTACTTGTGCCAGGAGGGTAACTGAAGATTCTCCAGGATGGAGCGGATGAGCAGCACGCCTTCAGTGGCCCGGTCGCCCGGCACAAACGCCAGGCCATGTTGCATGGCCTGCTGCGGGTGGGAGAAACGGGCCGGCTGGCTGGAAAGTAGCACCTGCCCTGCACAGGGAATCGCCCCGAACAGCGCCAGCAGCAAGTCGGATTGACCCTGTCCCTGCAGACCGCCCAGGCCCAGCAATTCGCCATCATGCAGGTCAAAACTGATGTCCTTCAGCAGATCGGTGTGCAGGTTCCTGACCTGCAACCGGACCGGCGCGTCCGGCGCCAGCTGCCTCCCCTGTACCAATTCCGGCGCGACCATGCCCTCGATCATCAGCTCGACGAGTTCCTGTTCAGTTGTTTCGCTGATCACCCGGTTGCCCACACTGGCCCCATTGCGGAGGACAGTCGCCCGGTCGGCCACGCGGAAGATCTCGTCCATGCGATGGGAGACAAAGACGATGGCCATTCCCTGCCGCTTCCAGTCCGCGATCAGTTCAAACAGGCGGGCGACCTGGCGGCTGTCCAGGCTGGCCGTGGCCTCGTCCAGGATCATCAGGCGCGGTTGCAGGCTGAGCGCCTTGAGAATCTCCACCACCTGGCGCTCATCCGGCGGCAGACTGTTGACCAGCGCATCCGGCTGTAGTGAAGATTGGACCGTGCCCGCAAACAGGGCGATCAGGTCCTGTGTGCGGGCACGCATCTCACGATGGTCGACGGCAATCCCCCACCGGCGCGGCTCATGAGCCAGCCAGATGTTCTCCGCCACGGTCATATCCGGGATCAGGCTCAGCTCCTGGTAGACGGCGGTGATGCCGACATTCTTGGCAGCCTGTGGGGAAGAGAACGTGACCGCCCGGCCATCCAGGTGTAACCGCCCCTCATTGGGAGCGATTACACCTGTGATGACCTTGCTCAGGGTGCTTTTGCCACTTCCATTGGCGCCGAGCAGCGCAACGACTTCCCCCGACTGCACGTCCAGGTTACCGTCCGAGAGCGCTACGACGCCCCCGTACCGTTTGGTGACGTTCCGGGCTGAAAGTGACACCGTGTTCATGGTCGGTTATTCCATGAAGCCTGCAGCCTGCATCTGGGTGATGAACCCGTCGAGCGTGTAGGACTCCGGCAGGTCCTTCACCAGTTCGTACTGTTCCTCAAAGTTGAACTCATCGACCACATACGGGATCGGCACGTAGAAGGTGTTGCCGAACGGGCCGGAGAGCTTGGACACATCCGGCGTGCCGCCGATCAGGATTTCGACAGCGACGCGGATGCCATCAGCGCCCACGCCGGGCGGGTTGACCACACCGAACGACGTGAACTCCGGACGCTCCTGCTTCACCTCATGCCACAGTTGCAGATACCCCGCACGCGCTTCACCCACCATCACCGGCCACTTCGCCGGGTTCGCTGTCCGTACCGCCGTCAGCGCCCCCTGCGCCATCCCATCCTGCGTCCATACCCCGTCGATGTTCGGCAGCGACGCCAGAAAGTCGCTCATCACCTGCTGGCCGGTCGCCTGATCCCACATCCCCGTGTCACGCCCGACAATGTTGATGCCCGGATACTCGGCGAAAACCTCCATCACCCCTTCCATCCGCGCTTCGTTCGCCGGGTGCCCCACAAAGCCTTCGATCAGCACCACGTCACCCTGGCCACCCAGCTGCTCCGCCAGCCACCGCGCGCTGATCTTCGCCCATTCCTTCTGGTCGATCACCACATTGTACACGCCCTCAGCACTGATCTCCTGGTCCACCGCGATGACCACAATCCCCTCCGCCACCGCGTCCTCCAGCACCAGGTTCAGCGCCGATTGGTCGTTCGGATTGACGATGATCGCGTCCACCCCGCGGTTGATCAGGTTCTGAATCTGCTGCACCTGACCCTGTACGTCCACATCCGCGCTCTCGATCACCAGCTCGATATTGACACCCTTTTCAGCGAACTCGGCGACCACGTTCTCCATGTTCTGGATCATCTGGGTGCGCCATTCGCTGCCGACAAAGCCGTTAGAGACGCCGATGACGAACGAATCGCCCTGCGCCCTGACGGAGCCGGAACCGACCAGCGCCACGACGAGCGCCAGCACCGGCAAGACGAATAACCACTTGCTTTTCATGCTGAACTCCTCTTTCTCCTCATACATATATGTAAAATGGGGCTTGTGGGGTGTATTGAGCACCAGGCGAAACTGGTGTACACTGCAAAATAGTCCGAATGTCCGGTCATTTCGCAGTAACGACATTATAACAAATTCCGCACTTTTCAGTCAATCAGCCTGCACGGAGCAACCCACTAGCCCGAATGCAGAGCGGGCGCTACCCCGGCAGTACCCGTACCATCCTGTCGGCAGCGATGACTTTCCGGCTGACAGTGCAGGCACATCGACTGACTCTATTCTATGCCCGGAGCCAGCTCTTTCGCAAAGTGAGCATCACCATGACCGAAGCCAGACAACGCTACCTGCATGAACTGCCGATCAGGCCGGTCGACCCTGCCAGCCCGATCCCGCTCTACCACCAGGTGGAGACCAGCCTGCGGGCGCTGATCCAGGACGGCGTGCTCAGTCCGGGCGATCTGCTGCCGCCGGAAGTGGAGCTGTCGCGCGCCTTCGGCGTGGGCCGCCACACCATGCGCATGGCGCTTTCCCGCCTGGCGGATGACCGGCTGATCAGCCGCAAGGCCGGGCGCGGGACAGTCGTCAGCCGCCAGATGGGGCGGATGCAGTTCTTTTTGGATCGCAGTTTCACCCGGCAGATGGCCGACATGGGCCGCCGCGCTCACTCGCGGGTGCTGCAGGCGTTTTCCGGCGTAGTCGACGATAGCGCACCCGCCGCGCTCAAGGCTCGCCTGGGCGCCCCCTGTTTCAACCTGATCCGCCTGCGCTTTGGTGATGATGAGCCGATCGGACTGCAGAAATCGATCATCCTGACGGAGCAGTGCCCGGGACTGGAACAGCACGATTTCAACACCGAATCGCTCTATGATGTCCTCGCCCGTGTGTACCGTCTGGTGGTGCAGGAGATCAGGCATACCGTCACGGCAGTGGCGGCGGACGATCTCAAAGCGGAGTTGCTGCAGGTTAGCGTCGGCGATCCGTTGCTGCTGGTAAACACGGCGGCTTACCTGGCCAGCGGCGAGATCATTGAATACACCACCTCCTACTACCGCGCCGATCTGTACGAATACAGCACCAGTAGCACCTATTCCCCCTGCTAGAGGCAGCGCCCCGTGACCGGCTTGACAGCAAGCAGCATGTCGACTACGATCTCAAATGTCCGAACATTCGGCTTTTTCCATCCATTCCTGCCTCATCGCGCTCTGTGACGCTCGCCTGAGCAAGGATGAACCCCATGGCTATCATGTCTCCGCGGGAGCGCGTCCTGGCCGCGCTCAACCATCAGGAACCGGATCGCGTCCCTATCGCCCTGGGCGGCGGGCCGTACGGCGTGGTTGATGACCTGTACTTCCGCCTGCTGAAGCTGCTTGACCTGGGCGAACCGGTCAAACCATTCCGCACCGGTCACAGCATCTCCTACATGGACGACCGGCTGCTGGAGCGCCTGGGCGTCGATACCCGCTACGTGTGGCCTAACGCCATGCCCAACAGCCCCTGCCAGGAAACCGCCGAGCCGGATACCTTCCTGGATGCTTACGGCCAGGTCTGGAAGCGCGCCGTACCCTACTTCTATGCTGACCGGGGCATCCTGGCTGACGCCACCAGCGTCGACGATATCGACCGCCGCGTCACCTGGCCGGACGTCACTGCACCGGTCTGGACAGCCGGAGTCCGGGAGCGCGCCGCCGAGCTGCGGGCGGGCACCGACTGCTTCATCATCGCCCGGATGGTCACGTCGCACGGCGTCTTCCAGACAGCCTGCGATCTGCGCGGCACGGCGGAATTCATGATGGACATGGTGATCAACGAAGCCTTCGCCTTCCGTCTGATCGAACGGGTGACGGAGACTATCAATGGTCTGCTGGAAGGCTACCTGGAGGCCGCCGGCGACTTCATCGACATGATCGAACTGCCCGGCGACGACTACGCCGCTAACGAAAACCTGCTGATCTCGCCCGATCTGTTCCGTCGTTTCATTAAGCCTGCCCTGGCCCGACTGATCGCCACCATCCGCGAGCACAACCCAACCATCAAGATCATGTTGCACAGCGATGGTATGATCGAAAAGCTACTGCCGGAGTTTATCGAGCTGGGGATTGACGTGCTGCACCCGCTGGAGCCGGTCCCCGCGCTGGATCAGGCCGCGATCAAGGCCCGTTACGGCGACCGGCTGGCCTTCCTGGGCGGCATCGACATCAGCCATGCCATGCGCGGCAGCCGCGACGACGTGATCGCAGAAGTGCGGCAGCGCATCGCGGCCCTGGCCCCCGGCGGCGGGTACATCCTGGCCCCGGCCAACCACCTCCAGGCAGATGTCCCGGCGGAAAACGTCGTGACCCTGTTCGAAGCCGCCCGTCGCTATGGCGTTTATCCCATAGCACCTTCCTGATCGTTCAATGCCCGCTGCAAGAGTATTATTGGGAGAACAACCATGACCGCCAGTCTGGCCTATCTAGATGCCGCCGAAGCCATCCTCCGGCGCATCCGCGACAACGAGATGGACAACATCAACCGCGCCGCTGAGATTTGCGCCCATACCATCGCCAACGATGGCCTGGTGCACATGTTCGGAACCGGCCACTCCCGCGTCTTTGTGGAGGAGATGTACCCGCGTCATGGCAGCTTCCCCGGCTTTCACCCGATCGTGGAGCTGTCGCTGACCTATCACAACCAGGTCGTAGGGGCTAACGGCCAGCGCCAGGCCATGTACCTGGAGCACCTGGAGGGCTTTGCGCCGGTCATCCTGCGCAACTTCGTCATCGCCCCGCCGGATAGCTTCCTGATCTTCTCCAACAGCGGGGTCAACGAGGTGGTGGTGGAGATGGCGCTGGAAGCTCGCAAGCGCGACCTGCCTGTCATCGCTGTTGTTTCCCGCGATCACTGTGAGCGCCAGCCCGCCCGCCACAGTTCCGGCAAGAAGCTGATCGACGTGGCGGACGTGACGATCGACAATGGCACGCCCGCCGGCGACGCCATGGTGCACATCCCCGGCCTGGATGACCCGGTCGGCCCTGGCTCAACTATCGGCGGCGCCGCCGTCACCAATGCACTCAAGTGCGCCATCGCCGAGAAGCTAACGGCGATGGGCAAGCCACCGCTGGTGCTGACCAGTAGCCATTTCATCGGCCCGGAAGAATCGCAGCGGCGCTTTGACCAGTCGTACGACGAATACCGGCGGCGGCTCAAGCGCGTCTACGGTTGTGACTGAGGGCCACGATGACCGATCCAGAGTTCGCCGTCACCCGGCAGAACGCCCCGACCGCTTACTTCTTCGGGGTGACCACCGCTGCTTCTTCCAGCCGCCGTATGTTCCCGCTTTGGGCGGAGATTCTGGGGCTGGGGCAGGCGCGGCTGATCGGCGTCGACCTGCCCCTCAACGGCCCGCCGGAGGTCTACCGCCGGGCCGTCTACCAGATCAAGCGCGATCCGTTATCGCTGGGTGCGGTGATCACCAGTCACAAGATCAACACACTCAACGCCGCCCGCGACTTGTTCGATCACCTGACTCCGGAGGCCGAGCTAACTGGCGAAGTCGCTTCGATCTACAAGCGAGATGGCGCGCTGATCGGTCACGCCGTCGACCCGATGACTTCGGGCCTGGCGATGAGCCGCTTCATCCCCGCCAGGCACTGGGGCCGCACGCGGGCGCACATCCTGTGCCTGGGCGCAGGCGGATCGGCGACAGCCATCGCCGTCCACCTGTGCCGGACCCTCCCGCCGGACAACCGTCCGGCCCGTGTGATCTTTGTCAACCGCACCCGCCCCCGCCTGGAAAGCCTGCGCCAGCTCATTGCTGAACGGCTGCCGGGTTCCGGAATCGCCTTCGAGTTCGTGGAAAACAGCGATCCGGCCATCAATGACCGGCTGATGGCCGCCCTGCCGCCCGGCTCACTGGTGATCAATGCCACTGGCATGGGCAAGGATACGCCCGGTTCGCCGATCACCGATGCCGGTGTCTTTCCGCAGGATGGCTTCGCTTGGGAGTTAAACTACCGGGGCACGCTGGACTTCCTGCACCAGGCGGAAGCGCAGGCGGAACGCCGCAACCTGACCGTCGTCGACGGCTGGGACTACTTCCTGCTGGGCTGGAGTACGATCATCGGTCAGATTTTTGACGTCCCCATCACGCCTGAAGTCTACGATCGCCTGGCGCAGGCGGCGGCAGCGGTGCGCTGAACCGCCCGCGAGCGCAAGAAAGAGCAGCCACGCATGAACACTTATACCGCCCCTGTGCACGACCTGTGGGAAACCGATATTCTCGTGATCGGCAGTGGCTCCGCCGGGGCGACGGCGGCCATCACCGCTGCGCGGGAAGGGGTCTCTGTGGCGCTGGTAGAGCGTTACGGCTTCATGGGCGGGATTAGTACCCAGGTGCTGGATACGTTCTACGGCTTCTACACACCTGGCCAGCAGTCGCGCAAGGTCGTCGGCGGCATCCCTGATCTGGTGGTCGATGAACTGCTGCGGCGCGGCAAGGCCCTGTTCCGCCCCAACACCTACGGCGCCGGGCAGGGCATCACCTACGACCCGGAGACGCTCAAACTTGTCTGGGAGCGCCTGGCGACTTCTGCCGGGGTGCGCATCCTCTACCACACCTTCGTCGTCGATGCGCTCATGGAAGGCGATCGCGTGACCGGCGTGGTCGCCGTCAACAAGGGTGGCTTTGTGCGGCTGAAGGCCCGTGTCGTGATCGACGCCTCCGGCGACGCCGATGTCGCTGCTGCCGCCGGCGTGCCTTACGAGAGCGCCGCCGATGGCCCGGTGCAATCGTTGACCACCACCTTCCGCCTGCTGAATGTCGACGTCGCCCGCGCCCGCGCCATCAGGAAAGATGAATTGCACGCCCTGATGGCCCGCGCCATTGAGGATGGTTACGCCCTGCCCCGCCGTGAAGGCAGCGTCCACATCACGCCGCTTGATGGGGTGATGGCCACCAACATGACCCGCGTGGCCAACATCGATGCCACCGATCCGGAACAACTCACCCGTGCCGAGATCGAAGGCCGTCGCCAGGCGGAGGAGTACGCCCGCTTCCTGATCGAGCGTGTCCCCGGTTACGAGCGGGCGGTGCTCGGCGGTCTCAGCATCCAGATCGGCGTGCGGGAAAGCCGCCGCATCTTTGGCGCGTACCGCCTGACCAGGGCCGATGTGCTGAGCGCGCGCAAGTTTGAGGACGCCATCGCCCGCTGCGGCGCGCCGATCGAGGATCACCACGCCGGCAGCGACACAGTCTGGGAATACCTGCCAGAGGGAGAAACCTACGACATTCCCTTCCGCTGCCTGCTGCCGGAAAGCGTGGAGGGCCTGCTTGTGGCCGGGCGCTGCCTCTCCGCCGACCACGATGCCCACGCCTCAGTGCGCAGCATGGGCCAGTGCATGGCGATGGGCCAGGCGGCGGCAGTGGCCGCGGCACTGGCCGCCCGGCAGGGATGCCCCCCGCGTGAAGTCCCCATCAGCGATCTGCAGGCACGTCTGCGCACTATAGGAGCAATCATCTGAGATGTTTGTCGTCATCGGCACCACAACCGCCGACCTGTTCATCTCCGGCGTGGAACGTATGCCGCGTTTTGACGGCGACGAGTTCACGACGAGCAGCCTGTCTTTTTGCCGTCAGCCGCTGACCATCGCTCTTGGCGGCAACGGCGCTAACAGCGCCTATGTCCTGCGGACGCTGGGCGCCCCGGTCCGGCTGTGCAGCGGTACGGGCACCAACGAGATCGGGACGCTGATGACCGGCTGGCTGGCCGCCAGAGGGGTCGACCTCAGTGCCTTCCTGCGCCGCGAGGATGGCACCGCCAGCACCACCACCGTGATCGACGACCGGCTCAACCGGCTGTCCTTTTACTATCCCGGTCTCTTTTCCACCTACAGCGCTGCCGACCTGCCCCCGTCCTGGCTGGATGGGGCGCATACCCTGCTAATCACCGGCTATCCCCTGCTGCCCGGTTTTCATGGGGGCGGCTTCGCGGCCATTCTGCAAACTGCCCGTGCACGGGGCGTGATCACGGCGCTGGATATCGGCCCGGCGGTTGACCATTCCGCCACCCTCCCGGCGCTGACGCCGCTGTTGCCGCTGGTTGACATCCTGCTGACCAACGAGTATGAACTGACTGTTGCAACCGGCGACCATGACGCCGAAGTTGGCGCCCGGCGGCTGATCGCAGCGGGCGCGGCCAGCGTAGTCGTCAAGCGCGGCCAGGCCGGAGCCTGCCTGTACAGCCCCGACTCGATCATTCAGGTGGAAGGCTTCCCTGTACAGGCCAGTGTCACCATTGGCGCGGGCGATTCGTTTAACGCCGCCTTCCTGTACGGCCGTCACGCCGGCATGTCCCCGGCGGAGGCCGCCGCCTTCGCCAATGCCGCTGCCGCCCTGGTCGTGCAGGGGGGCCGCAGCGTGCTTGGTGCGCCGGATGTTGCTGCTGTTGAAGCTTTCCTGCGCCAGCGCAGAGGAGTGTAACCCCATGACGCCAATCATCCGCACCATCCTGGGGGATATCCCGCCGCAGGCGCTCGGCCTCTGCCTGCCGCACGAGCACCTGTACGGCTGGCCGCCCGCGCCATTCGCCACGGAAGACCTGACCCTGAACAGTGAAGATGCCGCCATCCGCGAGCTGGCGCGTTTTCAGGCCGCGGGCGGGGGTGCGCTGGTGGAGATGACCACGCCGGACTACAACCGGGATGCTGCCGCACTGGAACGGATCGCCCGCGCCAGCGGCGTGCATATCATCGCCGCGACCGGCTACAACAAGGAGAAGTTCTCCGCGCCATTCCTGCAGGACGCGACGGTTGAGGAACTGGCCGCCCGTTTTTCCGGCGAGGTGACGCATGGCATGGACGGCACATCCTGCCGGGCCGGGTTGATCAAGGCTTCCTCCACCCTGAACGAGATTTCCCCGCTGGCGGAAAAGTTGTTCCGTGCGGCAGCGCAGGCCCACCACACCACCGGTGCGCCGATCTCCACCCACACGGAGAAGGGCACCATGGCGCTGGAGCAGGTTGCGCTGCTGACCGGCGAAGGGGTCGAGCCGTCGCATATGATCATCGGCCACATTGACCTGCGGCTGGAGTGGGAGTTCGTCCTGGCTCTGGCGCGGACAGGCGTTTTCATCGGATTTGATCAGGTCAGCAAGGCGCAGTACGCGCCGGATAGCCGCCGGGTTGAGTTCATCGTCCGGCTGGTGGCGGAGGGGCACGCGGGGCAACTGCTGCTCTCCGGCGATCTGGCCCGCCGTTCCTACTGGCACAGCTACGGCCTGGGCGGGGCGGGCTTTACCTACATCCTGCAGGTCTTCGCCCCCATGCTGCGCCAGGCAGGCCTGGCGGAAGAGACGGTGCGCGGCCTGCTGGTGGATAACCCCGCGCGGGCACTGGCCTTTACCCCACGCTCCTGAAGCAGCAGCCACGCCTCACGGCGTGGCTGCATGCTACACAGACCGGAACAGAAACGCTCCGTGGCCGGCTGGCAAGCCTCCCGACTTACCCCTTGACACCGGAGAGGGCGATACCGGCCACAAAATAGCGCTGGGCGAAGATGTAGACGATCAGCACAGGCAGCATGACCACTACCGCCGCCGCCATGACCAGCGGCCAGTTGGTCTGGCGGAAAGCCGTCGTGTTAGCATTGAAGTAAGCCAGGCCCAGTTCCAGCGTGCGCATCTCCTGGTTGCGGGCGATCAGCAGCGGCCACAGCAGGTCGGTCCACGTACCCATGAAAGCAAAGACCGCCAGCGTTGTCAGCGCCGGGCCGGTCAGCGGCAGGAAGATGCGGGTGAAGATCACCCACTCGCTGGCTCCGTCGATACGGGCCGCATCATGATAGTCCTGCGGGATGCCCTGGAAGGCCTGCCGCAACAGGAAGATACCGAACACACTGGAAATTCCCGGCACGATCAGACCCTGGTAGGTGTTGATCCAGCCCAGCCCGAACACGATCAGGAACAGCGGGATCAGGGTGATCTGGAACGGGATCATCATCGTCGCCAGGTAGAGGATAAAGATCGTATCCCGCCCGAAGAAATGCAACCGGGCGAAGCCATAGGCCGCCATCGAGCAAATGATCACCTGCCCGGCGACAGTGAAGATGGTGACAATCAGCGTGTTCAGGAAGTACCGCCCAAACGGCACCAGCGTGAACAGGTTAACATAGTTGGAAAAATCCAGCGTCTTGGGCAGCAACTCCGGCGGGTAGGCGAATTCGCTCCCCGAGGGCTTGAGTGAAGTGGTGATCATCCAGATGAATGGCACCACCATGCCGAGCGTGACCGCGATCAGCACCGCATAGCCCAGGATGCTCAGGGGCAGGTCCCACCAATGTTTGGCTCTAACCATCGTCCATTTCTCCTGCGTACTGTTGCCCGCTGGCCTAGAACAGCGAGGCTTCCTCGCGGCGGCGCATGTACCATACCTGCAGCAGGGTGAAGGCGAAGATCACCGCAAACAGCACCCAGGCCAGCGCCGAAGCATAGCCCATATCGAAGCTTTCGAAGGCGCGCAGATAAATCCGGTGCACGGCCACGTCGGTCGCCCCGCGCGGCCCGCCGCCGGTGATCACGTAGACCGACGAAAACACCTGGAAGGAGCCGATCACGCCAGTGATAGCCAGGAAGAAGGTCGTCGGTTTCAACAGCGGCAGCGTGATCCGCCAGAATGACTGCCAGGAGCCAGCGCCATCGATGGCCGCCGCCTCATACAGCTCCTGCGGGATAGCCTGCAACCCGGCCAGCCAGATCACCATGTTGAAGCCCGCGCCCTTCCAGATCGTGATCATCACTAGACTGGGCATAGCCGAAGCCGGGTCGCCCAGCCAGTTGACGGTCGGCAGCCCCAGCGATTTGAGGGTGTAATTGACAATGCCGGCCTGCGGGTCCAGCAGGGTGATCCAGATCACCGAGACCGCTACCCAGGAGGAAATGACCGGCATAAAGAACAGGGTGCGGAACAGGTTCACCCCGCGCAGCTTCATGTTCATGACCAGCGCGATCATCAGGCTGATCATCATGCCCAGCGGCACCGCCAGCAGGGTGTAGTAGCCAGAGTTGGCCATGGCGTTCCACCAGCGCCGGTCGCCCAGCATGAATTCGTAGTTGGCCGTCCCGATGAACGGCGCATTGTAGAAATTTGTTCCACGCCAGTCGGTGAACGATAGATACAGGCTGAAGACCAGCGGGACAACCAGAAACAGAATCAGGTGCACAAACGAGGGCAGGATGAACAGGTATCCCACCCGCTCGTTGGAACGGCTCCAGAATCGCTGCCACCAGCCTGGGCCAGTATGGAAGATCGGCCGCTCCAGAAAGGACGTACGCTCCATCGCTGCGCTCCTCATTGAGGCAAATAAAGTTCCCCTCCGACTGCCCGCAAGAAGACCGCTGTAATCCTGGAAACGCCCACAGCGGCCTGCTTGCGACCAGCCTGGCGGGGAAAGGGGACCGCCCACAGCATGCAGGCGGTCCCCGGATTGTTCAGACGCCCGATCGGGAGTTACCCGCCGGCGGAACGCTGCAGTTCGCGGTCGATTTCCTCAACCGCAATCGCGACTTCTTCCTCGACATCAGCGCCAGCCAGGATGTTCTCCATCATCGAGTCGAGGATACCCTCAACCACCGGCCAGTTGGCGTAGATGGAGCCGTAGTTGCGGCGGCCATTTTCGGCCTCTTCCACAAACACGCGCTCGATCTCCGGCCAGGCCGAGGCTTCAATGGCAGCCGCGGCGGCTTCACGGTTGGCGGAAATCTCCAGGCCGGTCACCACCTTGGTGCTCTGATACTCATAGTCGGTCAGTTCTTCCACGAACTGGCAGGCCGCCAGCAGCTTATCCGGATCCTCAGCGACCTTGGCGTTGATTACCCAGCCTGATTCGTAGATCACGGTCACGTCATTGACCTTGCTGGGGTTGCCAACCACGGCCACGCGCTCCGGCGTGTAGCTTTCCTGGTTGGTCAGGCCGACCATCTCCCAGTGCCCGCGCGGGAACATAACCACCTCGCCACGCAGGAAGGCTTCCAGGAACCCGAACTGCTGGACAAGCTGATCCAGCGTCGAAGGCTCCGGCGCAACACCGTACTCAAGTACCAGGTCACGCAGGAACTTGATGGCTTCGATGCTCTCTGGCGAATTCAGGTAACCATCCGCCGTGGTGAGATCGGGCGAAATGACGTCGCCGCCATTCTGCCAGACCCAGTAAATCCACTCAAACGTCCACTTGCGGACGCGGAAACCCCACTGGACAACGTTCTCTTCGTCGAAGTTCGGGTCCAGACGGTTGCGGCCTTCGCTGTCAAGGGTGGTCATCTGCGCGAAGGTCAGGAAATCGTCCCAGGTCCAGTCAGAGGTAGGCGGCTCAACGCCAGCCTTGGCCACCGCTTCCGGGTTGTAATACATCACCATGGGCGTACCGCCATCGGGCAGACCCCACAGTTCCCCGGTGTCGCGCAGGTGGATGTCCAGCATGCCTTCCGAGAAGCGATCCAGCGTCAGTTCGGGAACAAGCTCCAGGCAGACGCTTGCGTCAAGGATATTGCCCGTATCGACCAGGCGGGCAAGGGTCGAGGCGTCCTGATACCAGATGTCGGGCGCGGTCCCGGCGGCCAGGTCAACCAGCACCTGCGTATCGAATTCGGGCGGCGTTTCCAGCGACTCAATGAAGATATTCGGGTGCGCCTCCATAAAGCGGGTCCGGGCCGCCTGCTTGGCGATCGCCAGCGGAGTCTCGCGCTCTTCGGGTACAACTTCCAGGCCAACCACCCGCAGCGTGATCTGGCCTTCCTGGGCTAACACTGCCAGCGACGGCACCACCATCGCCAGCAGCACGCACACCGTCAGGAGCTTGCCAAACTTCTTCATGGTTCTCCTCCATAGAGACCACTGCGCAAAGTGTTATGCATCACTTATGGCTAGACGACATTCAGCCTCTGGCTTCACCTGAATATTCGTTCGCCTCTACTCCTTTCCCCATACCCTCTACCCGGCAAGGCCAGCCAGCCTGCCAGTCCCGGCATGACGCCAGCCTTCCCTCTACAGGACAGATCGCTCAAACTGCACCTGCGCCGGATGATCAAAACAGCAGGGCCTGCCGCCAAGATGTTTGTACAATCTCGCGGTTGGAAACCGCCTGCATATCATCACGACGCATGATTGATCTATACAATTGACACTATAACCCGAAATCGCGGCGGGGGTCAAGTACGCCAGCGTTGTTGCATACTGAACAAAGTCATCCCCGGCGGCTGACAATCAACCCTTTCAGGCGGTAAACAGCCCGGATAGCGTTTGGTTGTTTCCATTGCAAATTGTACTCCCTGCCCCTGCATGCTAGAGTCTGCCTGTGTTATGGCAATGTATGTTCACAAGGATTGCACCTCATGACTCCACTTTCTGGCCGGCTGCGCCTGCCTGAGACCTTCCCGCAAAGCGACTACACGCCCTTTGGCTACCTGGACAACCCCTATCACAGCGCCGTGTTCAACCGCAGCGGCGTCATCCGCACCGTGCCGCCGATGGGTTTTGGCTGGTGGGCCCGGGCTATGCCCTGGCCTTACGGCATCGACGTAGAACGCCCTGTCAGCTACCTGTCCTTCCTACACCTCAGCCTGGCTATCAGCGGTGACACCAGCGCACCGGTCGTTTTTCACCGGACGGAAGACTTCGCCGCTCATGGCGTCAGCCTGATCTCGCGTTACCACACCAAAACGTTGATGAGCTACGACTGGGCATTTGCTGGAGTCGATGTCAGTGCCAGGTACTTTCTGGCGGACGAGCATGCCCTGCTTTGCATCCTGGAGCTGCAGAATAAGGCGCCCCAGCCCCGCCGCGTGACCGTCCACGCCACCAACATTTATGGCTATCGCGGCCATATGTACTGGGGCGGCGACGGCGTGACTTCTTCCTACCGTCCCGTCGAAGATGCCGCCGTAAGCAAGGTCTGGGCCTACGGGGATGTAATGGCCCTCGGTGCCAGCCAGCGCAGTGCCGCATACAAAGCCACCTCGTCACAGCAGCAGTGGGATAGCTGGATCACCAGCGGCGACCTCAGCGCCAATAGCGGTGCGGTCGTCCGCTTTCACGAAACCGACGACCCGATTTACGCGGTTATGAGTTATGTCCTGGAACTGCCTCCCGGCACCAGTGAGGCGCTGGTGATAGGCCTGGTGCGGGATGTCAACGAACTCTATGCCCTGTGGCGGCTCCCGGCCAGGATCGCGGACGCCTTCCACGAAGCGGCGCGGCAACTGGCTGACGACGAGCACTTCTATGCGCAGGCGCCCTTGCTCAGCGGCGACTGGCCCACCGCCTGGAAGCATGGCTGGGTCTACGACCTGGAAACCCTGCGCATGACCATCCGCCGCCCGCTGGGCATTTACAAACATCCCTGGGACGCCATGCAGATTCATTCCCCGCGTGCTGTGCTGGGCGAGACCTGCCTGGATGCGCTCTGCCTGAGCTATAGCGATACCGCCCTGGCTAAAGAGGTGATCTACGGCGTCTTCGCCGACGCGCCGATGCCCAATGTCCCCTGTAGCCGCGAGGACGGCAGCATGAACATGATCGGCGAAAGCGGCGCGGAGTGCGGCACCGCTCCCACCTGGGGCTTCCCCTTCCTGGTCATCCAGTCGATCTACCGGCGTGACAGCGACGACGCCTGGATCCGGCGGCTCTACCCACACCTCAAGGCCTTCATCGAATGGTGGCTGGCCAACCGCACAGATGAAGACGGCTGGTTCCACGCCGACAATAGCTGGGAATCCGGCCAGGATGGCTCCCGACGCTTCCTGCACGGCGACGCGCAGGAAGGCACCCCAGCCCATTTCGTGCGCACGGTCGATATCGAAGCCGGGATGGCCCAGGCAATGCTGGCCATGGTCGATTATGCTCGCATCGCCGGTCACCCTGATGACATCGCCCTCTGGCAGCGCCTGGCTGAAGATCGCATCGCCCGCACCCGCAGCATGTACGTGGATGGCTGGTTCCGCGACTGGGACGGGCGGGACAACCGGCCCTTCCTGCTGGAAGATTACTACGATGTCATGATGCTGGTGCCGCTGGCAGTAGGGGTCGCCACGCCGGAGCAGATCGAGGGCGTCAGGCCCAAGTTCCAGATCTTTAGCAATAACCCGACTCCTTTCCTGGAATGGCCGTCATTCTGGCTACCGTTCTCCGAGGCAGGCTGGAACGCCGGGCTACGCGAGTTCATCGCTGAGGAACTGATCAAGGTAGGGAACCGCATTTACGCTCGGACGGATGCCCGTGAGGTGCGCCCTGCCAGCACGCGCTATGCCGACCGCCTGCCAGCCCAGTACAACTACCGCATCCCCGGTGTGGCCCGCGAATTCTGGCCGGTCAACCTGGAGGCCCACCCGATCCTGGACGGCTGTGAGAACTACGGCTGGGGGGCAACCTTCCCCTCGCTGGTCATCCGTAACCTGATCGGCTTCCGTGAGCTGAAGGAGACACCCAACGATCGGCCAGCAACCGGCTTCCTCCTCGCGCCAGCCCTGCCTGCGACGTTGTTCGAACCCGGTAAGACCTACGGCATCACCAACTTGCGCTGCGGCGACTGCCGCTTTGACGTCAGTTACACCGTCAAGGCAGAGGGGCGGCTGGCCGTCCATTTGATCTGCCGCCTGCCCCCGGCCCCGGCGACAATCCTCGTGCAGGACGAAGGCGGCGACGTTCTGGCGCAGACAGACGGCCTGGCGGCCACCCATGAATTGCGCTTTGAGGCCGTCAACGGCGGCACCTTGCAAGTAACCTGGGAGAAGGGTAACTGAGACCTCACCTGAGTGTAGCGCCCTAGCCTGATACGCAGGCCCCGAACGGCTCAATCGTCCGGGGCCTCTTGTTCGCTTCAGCGCGGCAGGCGGGCCGCAACCGGGAGCAAGGGCGGGAAAGGATGATGAGGCTCGGCCTGGTACCAGTAGGCCGTGGAGGAATAGTCGTTACTGAGCTTATTGCTGTGGCCGTGCTCGATAGTGACCCGGATCGATTTTTCAAAGAAGATCGGGTCTTCGATGTGGTAACGGTACACCGTGTTCTTGCCGCGCCAGCGCCAGTCAGCCGTCCCCTGGTAGAGGATCAGGCCGTGATAGGGCGCGTTGTACTCCTGCGTGGGGCAGAAGGCTGTGTTGAAGTAGTCCTCGGTGCCGGTGCCATGCAGGGCGGGCGGCCATGGCTCCCCATCGACGAAGATCATGTCGTCCCCTTCCCCGTACCAGTCATTGGCCTGGCGGGAAAAGCAATCAATATCCAGGTGGCAACCCACATAGTGCCCCCGGCCCGTCGCCTCCAGGATGACGTAGTTGTCCTTGCCGCTGGTATTGGGCGTCTGCCAGGCGGTCTGCATGGATTCCGGATGGTCGGCCCAGCGGACAGCCGGGTCAGCCCAGCCAGCGGTGGGATTCTCCCGTCGCCACTGGGCATGAAAACGCCCGTAGTCGTCCAGGGAAGTCCCCGCCGGGTAAGCTTCGTAATCGATATAGAAGTACAGGCGGAAGGGCCGCTCCGTCTCATTAATCACCGCCAGGCGCCCCGCCGTTTGGAAGGGCATGGGGAACCAGCAGTTGAAGGCGCGGCCATCTTCAGGGCTCATCTGCAACGGCAGGGAGACGAAGTTGCGCGTCAGGCCGTGCCCCAGGCCGAAGAAATCGCCCAGCGGGACCTCGACGCTCGGCAGCGGCTCGTCATCCCACCAGGCGCGCAGCAGCACCTTGCGCAGGGCGTACCGGTCATCAGAGAGCGTCGTCATCCAGATGTGCTTGATGCAGCCCGGTCCCCGCAGGCTGGCGATATCCCGCGCCTGACCCGCTTCAAAGTCCCACCAGTCAAAGTTGCCGCCGCGCGTATCGTAACTGGAGACACGCAGCCGCCGGACCCCCGGACGCAGCCGCGCCAGATCCGCCAGGGTGCTATTGCCGATGACCATGAGTCGCCAACCTCCATCAAGAGTCCCCACTGGGGAGCATATCCCGTTCACACCGGTCTCATTCTAGAGCAGGCAAGACCGATCCCACAACCTGCCGGGCGCCATATGTAAAAGCGGCGCAGAAGTCCTTCCGCGCCGCCAGAGTAACCGGTACATCCTTGCTACGGAGAACTGCCCCCGGCCATCTCGTGCAGGCTGCCATGGCAGCCCACGCAACTGGCCAGCGAGACTGTCATCCCGTGGCCCGACGCAGTCAGGTAGCCCTTGAAGTTTCTGGCGCTCAACATGTGGCAGTCCACGCAACTCGCTGCCGCCTTATCGCCACCCCGCATATGCACGTTATCCACCGAGATTTCGTGAGCATGGCAATTGGTGCAGGTGCCCTCGTAGTGCATATAAGGAGCGTCGGTCGGCACCGGCTGCAGGTGGCAAATCCCACACAGATCGGTGATATTCCCGGCGACCAGCGCCACGCTGTGAGCATCATGGCAGTCCTGGCAGTTGGCAGGCCGGTAACCATTGTGATCGCTGGCCGCCCATTCAGCATAGGTAACCGTATGGCCGCCCTGGTGACAGGCCGCACAATCTGCCGACTCATCGGGGATGGTCAGCGGCTCGTGATCGCGCTCTTCGCCGGGCTGGAGAACCGCCCCCGCTGGCTGATGACAGGCCGCACAGGTCACGCCCCAGTACAGCGGGCCAGTCTCCTCGTCATAGCCGGTCGTATGGCAGGTCAGGCACTCGGTCGAGCGTTTTTCCCGCTTCCAGGCTTCTTGAAATACCCTGTCATACAGGGTCAGGCGGTGGCTGGAGAGCAACCACCCACGATACTGGCCAGGATGACACCCGGCGCAGTCCCCGGCTGAGAACTGCCGGGGGCCATCCGCAACCACTTCCCCCAGTTGCAGGATCAGCAGCACAGCCAGAAGTCCCCCGGCACACAACCCAATTCGCAGAATCGTCTTCATACGTGCGACTGCGGTATACCCCTGTACACCCGGCGCAGAGGGCGTGACCCGCGCTATCTGGCTTCCAGGCTAACCAGGCCACTCACCCAGGCTTTGCCGTCAAAGCCAGGCATGATCAGGCGCAGAGCACCCTCCTCCGCCACGATCAGGCAGTTCTCGCATGCCTTGACCTCAGCTACAGCGATCTCAGTTGTGAAGTCGTCGCCTGCTGTCGCCACCAGGGTTGTCGCATCTGCGCCCAGTCCAGCGGCCTCCAGCAACGCTACCAGACTGATACCGGCGTATTCGGTTTCCGGCGCATCATTCGGACCGGCGACAGTCGCCGTAACCGTGCCCAGGGCCTCCAGTTCCGCCCATGTCCACTCGCGGGATTCAACGAAGTCGCCGCTCAACGTCAGGACAGGACCTTCCGCCCCTTCGCTGCCAGTAGCGGCCAGCAAGGCGTTGATCTCTTCGATCTGGCCTTCAATGCGCCGGATGTCGTTCTCCGCTGCATTCTCTTCACCAGCGGAGGAGGCAGCCGCCAGACGAGCCTCAGCATTGGCCAGGTCAACTTCCAGCACAGTCAGGGTTGCCTGCAAATCGGCGGCAGACAGGCTGGCGACATCAACCGTTGGAACAGGGGTGTCGGTCGGAGCCGGTGTATTCGTTGGCTCAGGGGTATTGGAAGGGGTGGGTGTGCTGGTCGGGGTTTCACCGCCGCAGGCCGTCAGGGCCATCATGACGACCAGCATGACACCGATCAAACGCGTAAATGGTTTAGGCATTGCACTCTCGCTTTCCTCGCGCCGGGTTACGCCTCCAGAACGGATCGCCCGCCGGCAGCATTCACGTACAGCTTCGGAGCCAGCCACCCTGCCCAATGAGCACAGGGGGTTGGCGCCGTTTCCACGCTCAACTCAGGTCAAAGCCGGTCTCTGCCGGGAATAGCGCCACCAGTTCCCGCAGGACTTCTTGATCCCACCTGAGGAAGCCCAGCAGAACACTGCCCAGATTGCCATAGAATGGTGTCTGAGCGTGCTTTTCGCTCAGGGCGACAAATTCCGGCACCCAGACCAGCAGATGTTCCTGGAGAAACTTCAACTGTTCATTCAACAGGATGCGTTCTGCCCGCCCATCACCCTTCTCCAGAGCGGTTAACAAACGGTCAGTCAACGTTTTCATGAATTCCAACTCGATACTGATCGAGTCTTCCGGCATCTTATTCTTGTGGATGAATTCCATCCCGTGCCGGGCATACGTCTCGCGCACCTGCAGGGTGTGGATATCGAACAGCGTATGTTCTTCATTACGGTAGACACTCTCCCAGGGAGGAGCCTGCATTGCGCCATAGCCGATGTACAACTGGTGAAAATCGTCAGCCAGTGCCTGCAAAGTCAACTGCGGGCAGGACGCAGCCACCCGCTGGCGGGCAGCATCCGCTTCCGCATCGAGCGTCACAGGGAA
Organism: Anaerolineae bacterium; assembly: GCA_013178165.1. NCBI lineage: Bacteria > Bacillati > Chloroflexota > Anaerolineae > Anaerolineae bacterium. The sequence continues at coordinate 805 of JABLXG010000028.1, read as the reverse complement.
CTCCGCAAATGGCTGCTCCGTGACGAGCCAGTCGAGCAACGCCCGGTCAGGGGCGGCGGCATACAGCCGCTGGAATACCGCATACACGGCCTGACGCGCCTCGTAGACCAGGGAGCGTTCATTCATGGTGAGCAGTCTCTCCTTAAAGGCTGACGACCTGTCAGCAAACAGCGAACAGTTACCACAACCGGTGGGATACCAGCAGCCCCTTGGATTGCGACATCATTGTACCATCAGTATCGAGCATCCAAGCCCGCAACTGAGGAATGGCGCTGTTTCCCTGTCAGATGGCAGCGGTTGCGGCGGGCACACCCGATCCTGGCGGTATACCCTCCAAGACACCAGCAACCGGAAAACCTGCTTGCGCCCTCAAAGCCGTGTCTGAGCGCCACAGCTTTACAATCGGACGGAAACAGGCGCTCAACAGGTCCGCTCGCGCAGACCTGTTGAGCCAACAACCCGGGCGTGCCCGGCCAGGATACTTCCTTTGACCGGCGCCTGACGGGAACCACATCGCCAGGCGCCGGAGGCCGTACAGCCTAGATCTCTTCCTGATTCAGGATCTCGCCCGGCTGGCCCGTGTCCCAGATATGCTTGGTGTACAGGGCATTGGGGCCGAAATCCTGTGGCTCCGCCAGAGGCGCTACCGGGAACACCGCCTCAGGATGGCGAGCCTTCAGTTCCTCAATATCCCCCCATTCCATCGCTCGCATCGGGCAGGCCTCGACACAGGCCGGTGCACCGCCCGCATCGACGATGTCCTTGCAGAAGTCGCACTTGTCCACCACCCCGCGGTCCTCGTAGA
>JABLXG010000027.1 GCA_013178165.1 Anaerolineae bacterium | reverse complement strand
ACCCTGGGGCTCATCCGGTTGTTGAAGTTCGACTTCATTCCCCAAGCACGCCGCTTCTTCAATGCTCGGCTCGACCTGGCGCTTGACCTGCTTCTGGCTCCTCCCTGACAACTTTGCAACAGCCGTGACGTCATGCCGGAGAGTGTTGTCCAGTACGGCGCACCATAGTATAGTGTCCGGAACATACCCCGGAGGGTGATCCGTATGACAACACTTCTGGTACGGCATATCTACAGGCTGGTCACCATGGATGAGGCGCGCCGCGAGATTGAAAACGGCGCGTTGTTTATCCGGGATGGTGTGATCGAAGCCGTGGGCGAGACTGACTCGTTGCCTGCCAGCGCTGATGAGGTGCTTGACCTGAGGACGCATGTGGTTCTTCCGGGTCTGGTCAACACGCATCACCACATGTATCAGACACTGACACGAGTCATCCCTGCCTGCCAGAATTCGGAATTGTTTGGCTGGCTCAAGAGCCTATATCCGATCTGGGCCGGGTTGCGGGCTGAGCACGTGTATGTTTCGGCGCTTACCGCTATGGCGGAACTGATTCTTTCGGGTTGCACAACCAGCAGCGATCACCTGTATATCTTCCCCAACGACTGCAGGCTGGACGATGAAATCCGCGCCGCCCAGGAGATCGGGATTCGTTTTCACGCCATGCGCGGCAGTATGAGTCTCGGGGAAAGCAAGGGCGGGTTACCGCCGGACCGGGTTGTGGAGGATGAGCGGGCGATTCTGGCTGACTCGCAACGTTTGATCGAGACCTACCATGATGCCCAGCGCTATGCGATGTTGCGGATTGGTCTGGCCCCCTGTTCGCCGTTCAGCGTGACTCCCACACTGATGCACGAATCGGCGGTGATGGCCCGCAGCTATGGCGTGCGCTTGCACACGCACCTGGCGGAGAACCAGAACGACATCGACTATAGCCAGGAAGTGTTCGGAATGCGTCCTGGCGATTATATCCAGAGCGTGGGATGGGTCGGCGAGGATGTTTGGCACGCGCATTGCGTCAAGCTCGATGCTGCCGAGATTGCGCTGTTCAGTCACACGGGGACGGGTGTGGCGCACTGCCCAAGCTCCAATGCACGGCTGGCTTCCGGCATAGCGCCTGTCCGGGCCATGATTGACGCGGGCGTGTCAGTAGGGCTGGGGGTGGATGGTTCGGCGTCCAATGACAGCGGGCATTTGCTGGCTGAGGCGCGGCAGGCGTTGCTGCTACAGCGTCTGGCTGGCGATCCGGCAGCGCTTTCGGCGCGGGAAGCGCTGGAACTGGCGACGCGCGGTGGGGCAAAGGTGCTGGGGCGGGATGATATCGGCGCTCTTGCGCCCGGTATGGCAGCGGATTTTGCTGCCTATGATCTGGCGCAGGCAGGCTTTGCCGGCGCCCTGCACGATCCAGTTGCTGCGCTGCTGTTCTGTATGCCGGTCAATGCAGACTACACTGTCATCAACGGGCGCGTGGTAGTGCGGCACGAGCAGCTGGAAACGATCGATCTGCCGGTTGTTCTGGAACGGCATAACCGGCTGGCGAAGGCGCTGGTGGAAGGAGTCTGAGGTGAGCGAAGTCCAGCGGCTACTGATCACTGGTGGCCAGGTTGTGACCGGCCACACGGTGTTACCTGCTGATGTTCTCATCGAAGGCGAGCGTATCGCTGCCATCCTCTCACCCGGTGCAGTCCGTGATGCCGATCGCGTGATCAGTGCGGCGGGGTGCTTTGTCATCCCCGGAGTTGTGGATGCTCACACCCACATCAGGCTGGACACCGGCATCTATCAGACGGCTGATGACTGGGAGACCGGTTCGAGGGCGGCGGCGTTTGGCGGCGTGACCACCGTCATTGACTTTGCGAACCAGATTCCGGGTAAGCCATACATGGAAGCGCTTGCCGCGCGGCAGGCTGAAGCAGCTGATACGGTCATTGATTATGCGCTGCACATGGTGGTGTTGCGTCCGGAAGCTGACCGGAATGCTCTACAGGCAAGCCTGAGCGCGTTGATTGCGCTGGGCGTTCCCAGTATCAAGCTGTTCACGACGTATCGCCCGAACTATTACCTGGATGATGCGGCGATCCTGCGGGTGTTGCAGGCTATGCCAGATGGCATGATTGCGATGGTTCATTGCGAAAACGACAGCATAGTCACTGCGGCAACTCAGGCGCTGGTGGAGCAGGGCAAGACTGACTGGCGGTATCATGCCGAGGCTCGTCCGGCGGAGGCCGAGGCTGAAGCAGTCAACCGTATTCTTTATCTGGCTTCCCTGGCCGGGGCGCGGGTGTATATCGTGCACAACTCCACGGTCACAGCGGCCAGGCTGGTTAACCGCATGTGCTCACAGACAGAGGATGGGCGCCGGGGCAGGTTCTTCTGCGAAACCTGTCCTCAGTATGTGCTGCTGCATGATGGCGTCTATGCTGGTGAGCATCCTGAGCGTTACATTCTACAGCCGCCGCTTCGCTCATCTCATCACATGGAGGGGCTGGCTGATTTCGTCAAGGCCGGGATGATTGACGTACTCTCCACCGATAGTTGCGATTACACGCTGGCGCAGAAACAGGCCAGACGCGACTTCACCCGCACGCCGGGCGGGTTGCCGGGGGTGGAGACGCTGTTACCGCTGATGTTCACCCAGTTTGTCGACCATGTGGGGTTGCCGCGCCTCATGGCGATGCTGGCGGAGAATCCGGCGCGGTTGTTTGGTCTATACCCGCGCAAGGGGGCGATCCTGCCCGGTAGCGACGCAGATGTGGTGATCTATGATTCCGCGCCGCAAAGCGTGATTCGTCACCAGAACCTGCATTACCTGGCTGGCTATACCCCCTTTGAGGGGATACCTGTGCGAGGCAGGGTGCGGACGGTGTTGAGCCGTGGCGAGGTTATTGTGGAAGAGGGGGTGTTTAAGGGAAAGGCGGGGCGCGGCCAGTTCCTGCCGGGAGGCCGGTCGCTGGACCCATGTTAGGTGTGCCGGGTTGAGTATTGGCGCGTGATCTGGCCGGGAGAGAGGAGGTTGCCTTGACGCTGGAAGAGAAGCAGGCCCTGATTGCTGTCGCCCGCGGGGATTCTCCGGCTGATCTCATCCTCCGTAATGCCCGTCTGGTGAATGTATGCTCCGGGGAAATCCAGGACACGGATATCGTAATCAAGCGGAGTCGCGTGGCAGCGTTGGGTAGAGGATATGAGGCTGCTCAGACTGTCGATCTGGGGGGGCGCTATGTATGCCCCGGCTTCATTGATGCTCATGTGCATATTGAGAGCAGTCTGTGCACACCGCCGGAATTCTTCCGGGCGGTGCTGGCCCGCGGGGTGACAACGGTCGTAACAGACCCGCACGAGATCGCCAATGTGCTTGGCCTTGAAGGTATCCGTTTTATGCTGGATGCGGCCAAATACAGCCCGGTCAGCATGTACGTGATGGCGTCAAGCTGCGTGCCGGCGACGCGGATGGAGACAAGCGGGGCGCGGCTGGAAGCGCACGACCTGCAAACACTGGCCGGCAACCCCTGGGTACTGGGACTGGCGGAGATGATGAACTATCCGGGGGTGATTCGCGGCGATGACTCGGTGCTGCGGAAGATCGAAATCTTTGCCGATCGTGTCCTTGATGGTCATTGTCCCGGTCTGACGGGCAAGGCGCTAAACGCCTACGTTGCTGCCGGCATCCAGAGCGAGCATGAATCCACCAAAGTTGAGGAGGCACTAGAAAAGCTCCGGCTGGGTATGCACATTTTCATCCGGGAAGCGACCAATGCCCATAATCTACTGGCGCTCTTGCCGATGGTTACGCCGGAGAACAGCCGCCGGATATCGTTCTGTACAGACGATCGACAGCCCGCCGATCTGCTTGACCAGGGATCGGTTGACTATATGGTGCGCTTGGCCATTGCAGAAGGCATCGATCCGGTCACAGCCATACGCATGGCCACGCTTAACCCGGCGGAATACTTTGGCCTGCGGGATCGGGGCGCAGTTGTTCCGGGCAGCCGGGCGGACCTGCTGGTGTTCAGCGATCTGCGGCATCCTGAGGCCGAGAGTGTCTACCGTGGCGGGGAACTGGTGGCTCGGGATGGCAGAGTGATTGTTAGCCTGCCGGATCACAGGCCGGTGCAGTTGCGCCACTCCATGAATGTGCGCTGGGAAGCCGTGAATTTCGCCGTCCCGGCGGAAGGGAAACGCATCCGGGTGATTGGCATCATTCGCGATCAACTGGTGACCGAGCACCGCGTTGAGGACGCGCTGCTGGTTGATGGCTATGCTGTCAGTGATCCGGGGCGGGACATTCTGAAGATGGCAGTGATTGAGCGCCACCACGCCAGCGGCAATATGGGCAAGGGATTCATCCAGGGGTTTGGCCTCCAGCATGGCGCTATCGCCGGGACGGTAGCGCATGATCATCATAATCTGGTGGTCATCGGGGTGGATGACGCCAGTATGATGGCCGCTGCCAGGCGAGTCGGCGAACTTGGCGGCGGGCTGGTAGCTGTCCACGGGGAGCGTGTCCTGGCTGAGCTGGCCCTGCCGATCGGCGGCCTGATGAGCGATCAGCCGATTGGCAGGGTGCGGCAGGCGATCGATGCGCTGATCGCTGCCGGCCATGCGCTTGGTTCTACGCTGCATGATCCGTTTATGGCTATGAGCTTTATGGCGCTGGAGGTCATTCCGCATCTGAAACTGACCGATGCCGGGTTGATCGATGTTGATCGATTCGAGCAGGTAAGTCTGTGGGCAGACTAGCCAGCCACTGCGGGACGGGTTACACTACACAGGCGCCCGGAAGGGGCAGCAGGGCACCATCCCTGCTGATAGCCTGTGTGTTCATTATCGCCATGGTCGGCTACCATTACCTATCCAAGGAGAAAGCACAGTCATGAGGAGCTTTGCCGGTCGGGACATTCTCTCTCTTAAGGGTTTCGAGCGCAACGAGTTTGAGCGCGTCTTTGAAGTGGCCGATGAACTGGCTCTGTTCGCCCGCAATCGACAGAATACGGATCTGCTGGCGGATAAGATTCTGGTCACAGCTTTCTACCAGCCCAGCACGCGCACGCGGCTGGCGCATGAAGCCGCGATGCTGCGCCTGGGTGGCAAGGTCACCGGCTTTGCCGACGCCAAGATGACCCGCGCTGGGGATTTCTACCAGGAGTCGATCAAAGATACCGTGCACATGCTGGAGTACTATGGCGATGTGATCGTCATGCGCCACTTCCAGCAAGGCGCTCCTCATGAGGCGGCGCGCTGGGCCAGCGTCCCGGTGATCAACGCGGGCGATGGCTGGGGTGAGCATCCGACCCAGGTGCTGACAGACCTCTACACGATTCTGGAGGAGAAAGGCACGCTGGACGGTCTTGATTTTCTGCTGGTGGGCGATATGCGGATGCGCACCATGCATTCGATGCTGTATGCCCTGTCGCAGTTCGATGTCAAAGCGTATGTGGTTTCCCCGCCGGAGATGGCCCTGACCGAGGAATTCAAGAAGGAAATCACCGAGATGGGGACGCAATTCGAGGTGGTCAATTCCGTGCACGACGTCATCGGCGATGTGGATGTGATCTACATGGAGCCGGTGGTGCAGCCGGACTATACCAAAGCCCGGCAGGAAGCGACTGCGGATAAGGGCCTCACGCCGCTGGAGTACAAGATCACCAAGGAAATCCTGCTCAAGAAAGCGCGCCAGGATGCTATTGTGCTGCATTCCCTGCCGCGCCAGGACGAGCTGACCGTTGATGTGGATGACACGAGGTTTGCCCGTTACTGGGTGGAAGCCTTCAACGGTGTGGTGATGCGCATGGCGTTGCTGGCGCTGATTCTCGGCGCGATGGAGTAAGCCGCCGATCGGGGTTTACGAGTGGTAGGCGAATACGGATGCCCGGCGTGTGCCGGGCACCATCTTCTGTAAGTCAAAGGGATGACACACAGACAGGAGACTGGCAGCGATGCAGACGGATCTTCGCGGTCGCGACATGATCACGACCCAGGAATTCACTGACGACGAAATCTGGACGATTCTGGATGTGGCGTTTGACCTCAAGCGCAAGCGCGCAGTCGGCGAGCCGCATGCGCTGCTGAGGGACAAAGTGTTGGCGATGCTGTTCTTCTTCAGCAGTACACGCACGCGGGTCAGCTTTGAGGCGGGCATGGCTCAGCTTGGCGGGCATGCGCAGTTCATTGAGAGCCGAACCACGCAGATCAAGCATGGCGATACGCCCAAGGAACTTGGCGAGATCATTGGGCGTTATTGCGATGGGATTGCCGTGCGCCATGTCGAGTGGGGTGAGGGCAATAAGTACATTCGTGAGATTGCCAAAGCCAGCCGCGTGCCGGTGCTGAACATGCAGTGCGAGATCTATCACCCCTTCCAGATTCTGGCCGATGCCATGACGATTATCGAGAACTTTGGCCGCAATCTCAAGGGACGGACGATCAACGTGAGCTGGGCGTATGCCGCCAGTTATTCCAAGCCGATGTCGGTGCCGCACAGCCTGATCCTGCTCATGACTCGTTTCGGGATGAACGTACGCCTCACCCATCCGCCGGAGTTCAAGTTGATGCCGGATATCGTGGAGCAGGCCAAAGAGAATGCCAGACGCGCCGGCGGTAGCCTGGAACTGCTGGATGACTTTGACGCTGGCTTCAGGGGCGCGGATATTGTACTCCCCAAGAGTTGGGGACCGATGATGACCACGCTCGATCCTGATGAGACGACGCGTATCACCAATAAGTATCAGAATTGGATTGCAGACGAACGGCGCATGGCGCTGGCGGCTGAACATGCCATCTACATGCATCCGCTGCCTGCCGATCGCAACATTGAAGTCACCGACGCTGTGATCGATGGCCCACAGAGCCGGGTCTGGGACCAGGCGGAAAACCGTCTCCATGCCCAGAAGGCAGTGATGGCGCTGACCATGCGCTGATGCTGACCTTTACTTCATCTCGCCAAATAGAGGGTGGGCAGGCGGCAGGGCGGGTGTCCTGCCTCTGCCCACCAGTAAGGGAGCTAAGAATCTATGGCCAAGACTGCGGTTGTTGCCGTTGGCGGCAACGCCCTCATTACTGACAAGACCAAGACAGCTGTCGAACATCAGTGGGAAGCTGTTCGCGAGACGGCAAAACATATTGCGGATATGGTGGTGCAGGGATGGAATGTAGTGGTCACCCATGGCAATGGGCCACAGGTCGGGTTCATCCTGCGCCGCAACGAGCTGGCAGCCCACGAAGTACACCCGACTCCGATCGATTTGATCGGCGCTGATACGCAGGGTTCGATTGGTTACATGCTGCAACAAGCCCTGGGCAACGCTTTCCGCAAGGTTGGCATTGAGAAAACCATCGTTGCGGTGATCACCCAGACTGTGGTCGATCGGAATGACCCTGCCTTCCAGAATCCAGTCAAAGGGATTGGCGGGTTCATGGATGAGGCCACTGCCCGTACCTTTGAGGCGCAGGGCTGGACTGTTGCTGAAGATGCCGGTCGTGGCTGGCGGCGGCTGATCGCCTCGCCTGAGCCGCTGCGGATCGTCGAACAGCGGGCGATCCAGGACTTGCTGGAGAAGGGCGTGGTTGTCATTGCTGTCGGTGGTGGCGGCATCCCTGTCTATGAGGATGAGCACGGCGATCTGCATGGCGCGATTGCGGTCATTGACAAGGATCGGGCGACGGCGCTACTGGCCAGTGAGATCAAAGCCGACCTGTTGCTGATCTCGACGGCGGTGGAGAAGGTCGCCCTACACTTCAATACGCCCAACCAGGTATGGCTGGACCGTATGACGCTGGAAGAAGCCAGACGTTACGCGGCGGAAGGGCACTTCAAGCCGGGAAGCATGCTGCCCAAGATTGAAGCGATCATCAGCTTCTTGGAAAAAGGCGGCCAGGAGGCGTTGATTACCGATCCACCGAACATTGTACGGGCATTGCGCGGGGAGACAGGGACGTGGATCACTCGCGAGTAAGTCTCGCCAGCAGATTGCCACATGTAGAGGGTTTCCGGTGCGTCGTCTGTGGCGCGGAATACGGCCTCGATCAGGTGACCTACGTCTGCCCTGCCTGCGGGCCGGTCGGCGTGCTGGACGTGGTCTACGCTTACGATCGGATTCCCGCGGCGCGCCCGGACGGGGGGGCACGGTCGATGTGGTATCGGCAGCTTGCCCCCCTTTCCGCTGAAGCGCAGCTGCCTGCGCTGAACATTGGCGGCACGCCCCTGTACGATGCGCCACGTCTGGCGGGGATGCTTGGTTTGGCACGCGTGTGGGTCAAAGACGATGGCCGTAACCCTACGGCGTCTTTCAAGGACCGGGCCAGCGCGATGGTCGTGGCGCACGCCCTGGAGTTGGGAATTTCGACAGTGGCGACCGCCAGTACCGGCAATGCGGCAGCGGCGCTGGCAGGAGTCTGTGCGGCCACGCCGGGGATCAGCGCCACGATCTTCGTGCCAGCCGCAGCCCCGGAAGCCAAGATCGCCCAGTTGCTAGTCTATGGCGCCCGTGTCCTGCTGGTTGAGGGTACGTATGATGATGCCTTTGACCTGTGCTGGGATGTTTGTGAGGAATTTGGCTGGTACAATCGTAGTACAGGTATCAATCCGTTCACCACGGAAGGTAAGAAAACCGTGTCGTTTGAGCTGGCCGAGCAACTTGGCTGGCGGACGCCGGATGTGGTAGTGGTCAGTGTAGGGGATGGGAGCATTATCGGCGGCGTGCATAAGGGCTTTGTTGACATGCTGGCGATGGGCTGGATCGAGCGCATACCACGACTGATCGGCGTGCAGGCTGAAGGCAGTTCCCCGCTGGTGGAGGCCTGGCAGCATGGCCTGACGGCTCAGGAGATGAAGCCCGTTGACGCCCATACCATTGCTGACAGCATCAGCAGCGGCCTGCCCCGCGACCGTGCCAAGGCCCTGCGCGCGGTGCGGGAGACCGGTGGAGCGTTTGTCAGGGTGAGTGACGATCAGATCATTCAGGCCATCCCGGAACTGGCCCAGGCGACGGGGGTCTTTGCTGAACCTGCTGGAGCAGCAGCTTATGCCGGGCTAAAGCAAGCTGTTGCCGAAGGATGGGTGCGTTCGTCCGAGAGTGTGGCGGTGCTGGTGACAGGGAGCGGCCTGAAGGACATCCGCAGTGCGATGAAGTCGGTGGGTAGCGTGGTCCGGGTGGCCCCCAGTCTTGAAGCTGTCCGGGTGGTGGTTAACCGGTAAGGTCGGTCTGGCGGGAGGTAGCGCAGCAGATCAATTGCTGCGGTTATGGCGGGTGACGGTATGAAGAGCGGGCCTGTCTATTCGATAGTTGCACCGGTCTACAACGAAGAAGGGAATATCTTCCCGCTCTTTGACCGGATCAGTGCTGTTATGGAAAGTCTAGGGGAACCATGGGAACTGATCCTGGTCAATGATGGCAGTCGGGATAATTCATTGCAGTTGATGCGCGAATTGCAGGCCCGCGCCCCACAGGTGCGTGTCCTGAGCTTTTCCCGCAACTTCGGCCACCAGATCGCGGTGACGGCTGGCCTGGACTATGCGGATGGACAGGCGATTATCCTGATCGACGCTGATTTGCAGGATCCGCCGGAGATCATCCCCCAGATGATCGAGCGATGGAAAGAGGGCTACGACGTCGTCTATGCTGTTCGCGAGAGACGCGAAGGCGAAAGCTGGTTCAAACTGCAAACGGCACGGCTGTTCTACCGGCTGGTCTACCGGATCGCTGAGATTGAAATTCCGCTGGATACCGGTGATTTTCGCCTCATGGATCGGCGAGTGGTTATTGCTCTGCGGCATATGCCCGAACACAACCCATACATCCGGGGAATGACCAGCTGGGTTGGGTTCCGCCAGACTGGCGTAACCTATGTGCGGGAACAGCGCCGCTGGGGTGAGACGCACTATCCGCTGGGGAAGATGTTCCGCTTTGCGCTGGATGCGATCACGGGTTTTTCGTTTTTCCCTCTGCAGGTGGCGATGCACGTCAGCCTGGCGCTGGCGGTCATCGCTGTGCTGGCTATACCGGTAGTTGCCCTCCTGCGGCTGGCAACAGGACAGCTGATCTTCGAGGGGCAGGCAACCACGCTGATTGTGTTGCTGTTGCTGAGTTCGTTCCAGCTGTTTTTCTTCTACATCATGGGGCAGTACATCGCCCGTATCTATGACGAGGTGCGCCGGCGCCCTCTCTACGTCATTGCGGAGGCGTACGGTTTTGAGCCGGCCAGAAGTCAGGAAAGTGCTGCAGCGCCACGCCATGGAGTCATGCCGCTGAATAAAAAAGCGCAGGGCAACGATGTGGCAAATGAGGTGTTGGAGAAGGTGACAGGCGAGGATTAGCGGGGAATCATGCTGTTGAGGGAGGGAAACCGTGAGCGACAATCTGCAGGGGCAAGACTCCACATCCACGCTGATCGAAAAGTATCGTGAGGTTGTGCTGGCATACGAGAAGATCACGAAGGAAATCGCGGCGCTGCTGGAAGCTAATGACGGCGGTACGGTCAAGATGAGCGACGAGGATTACCTGCTGTACCGCGATATGGCTCACCGGCGCGATGTCCTGTATGACATGCTCAAGCGTCTGGAAGTCCGGTTGCTGGGCGAAGACGCAGGCTGATCTCGCTACCATTCACGGAGGAGAAACGGGCATGTGCCCAGCTTATCTAGGTCCAACATTTGAGGAAATGCTGCATCCTTCCCGGATTGACCCTGATGTACGTGCTCGCGCTGTGAAAGCCAGACGGGAAGACCCTCTTGCGCCGATCAACCTGTTCAACGTAACCTGGCGGAACGAGCGCAATGAGGTTTACCATGTTGTTCTGCCCAAGGCATTGACCGGTATCGAAGCCAACATTGTGGTGCTGTATGGCGCTGACTTTCCCAGCGGAAGCCATAAGGTGGGCGCGGCCTATTCCGTTCTGGCTGAGAAGACGCTGTTCAACGAGGTTGACACCGACCGGCACACGCTGGTCTGGCCGTCCACCGGCAATTATGGGATTGGCGGGGCCTGGATTGGCGGGCGTATGGGATACCGGGGTATCGTGATCCTGCCCGAAGAGATGAGCCAGGAACGGTTTGATCTGATCGAAGCTTATGGCGCTCAGGTCATCAAGACCCCCGGTTGCGAAAGCAATGTCAAGGAGATCTACGACAAGACCTGGGAACTGCGACGGGCGGACCCGAACGTCCGCATCCTCAACCAGTTCGAAGTGATGGGCAACTACCGGTTTCATTACTATGTGACCGGCAACACGATTGCAGAACTTGCCGGCGAACTGGCAGCACAGGGAATTGGTAAAGGTTCTGTTAGCGCCTATGTATCCGCGATGGGCAGCGCCGGGACTATTGCCGCCGGTGACCGGCTCAAGCAGCTCTGGCCTGATCACAAGATCGTGGGTCTGGAACCGATCCAGTGCCCGACTCTATACAACAACGGCTATGGCGGGCATGACATTCAGGGTATTGGCGACAAGCATGTGACGTGGATCCACAATGTGATGAATATGGACGCGATCATGTGCATTGATGACATTGAGACCAAGCGTGTGCTGCAAGTCTTCGCTGAGGAAGCCGGGCGGGAAACTCTGGTCAAACGGTTCGGGTTGGATGAAGAGCTGGTTGAAAAACTCGGGCGTATCCTGGGTATCAGCAGCATCTGCAACATCATTGGCGCGATCAAAACGGCTAAGTACTATGCGATGGGCGCGGATGATGTCATCGTGACCATCGCCACCGATGGCATGGATCGCTATCACAGCGTCATGGCCGATATGGCCCGTAAGTACGGGCCGATGGATGAGGCAGAGGCTACCGCCGCCATTCGGGGCCTTCTACAGTGGCAGAAGACCGACTGGATCAAGCGCGGCACACCCGAGAATCGCCGCCAGTGGCACAATCTCAAGTACTACACCTGGGTAGAACAACAGGGCAAGACCGTCGAGGAACTCAACGTTCAGCTGAGTCAGCAGTGGTGGATCGACCACCAGCAACTTGTTGGCGAGATCGATTCGCGGCTGCTGGCGTGGCGGAAGGAACACCCGGTCGTATAGGGTCTGCCGCATGTATCCTGAAGACCGTGTCCTGGTTGGCGTGGTCAACCGCGTCAGGGATCTGGATCATGTGCGGTATGATCACTGGTACCGCATCCCCCAGGGGCGGATCAGCGGCGGGATACATGCGGAGTATCTGGCATTCTTTCTAAGCCGCGCGTTCGGCGAACGTAACGGCGGGATTCATTTCTACGCGCGGCGTACCGGCCATGAGCTGGTACGCCGGCGTGATCTCCTGCCGGATGAGGCAGGCCATCCTCGCGCCGGGCATCTCTACTACAAAGTCCAGCTGGGCGAACTGCGGGAAAGGATTCCTCCCATCGCGAATCCAACGCGACGACCGATCACATTCATCTACACGACGTGGGACCGCTTCATGGCTGCCAAACAGATCAGCGATCTTTACAGCACGGCGGATTGCTTTGTGGATCGGGTGTACTATGCCCTGCGTAATGCCGGCATCCCCGCAGAGCGGATCTGGGAGGCAGAGCAGATTTCCGATGACGGGGGCGCGCAGCTGAAGGTATCCTGCCGGGAAGGGGAGTTGGTTGCCACCACAGCTCCTGTGATCTCGACCGACAGGGTGCAGTTACCCCTTGAGAACAGCCCGGAGGCCATTGCGCGGGTGGTCGCCGATGTACGCGCCAGAACGCAGGCGATGGGCGGTTCGCTCCCGGCGGGTGGGCTACTTGATATTGATTGAGGCTGCTATGCTGATCATCAATGGAACACTGGTGACCTGGGGGGAAATGCCGCGCATCATTGCCGGCGGCGCGCTGCGGATCGACAGTGGCGTCATTACGGATATCGGTGTCACTCGTGATCTGATGACGCGGTATCCGGATGATGAACGGGTCGATGCCGGGGGCCAACTGGTGATGCCCGGCAACATTTGCGCCCATACGCACTTTTATGGCGCCTATGCGCGCGGGCTGGCCATTCCCGGCCCGGCCCCTAAGAACTTCCCGGAGATTCTGGAGCGGTTATGGTGGCCGCTGGACAAAGCGCTGGACCATGAGGCTGTGCGCCTGAGTGCTCTGGTGAGCCTGGTTGATGCCATCAAACATGGCACGACTACCCTCATCGATCACCATGCCAGCCCGAACTGCATCGATGGCAGCCTGGATGTCATTGCGGATGCCGTGGAAGAGGCAGGACTGCGGGCTGTTCTCTGTTACGAGGTAACCGATCGGGATGGCCCGGAGAAGGCCGAAGCCGGGATCGCTGAGAATGTGCGTTTTCTGAAGTCATGTCAGGCGCGGCCACTCGTCAGGGCGACTTTTGGTCTGCATGCGGGGCTGACGGTTAGCGATGAGACGCTGGCAAAGTGTACGGCGGCTGCGGCTGGCCTGGGGACGGGTTTTCACATTCATGTCGCCGAGCACGAGGCCGACCAGGATCACAGCCTGCGGCAGTATGGGGTGCGCGTTGTAGATCGGCTTGAGCGGGCAGGAATCCTCGGGCCGCGGACGATCGTGGCGCATTGCGTGCATACTGACGCCTGGGAGCTGGAGACTTTGCGCCGGACGGGCACGTGGGTCTCCCACCAGCCGCGCTCCAACATGAACAATGGCGTGGGGGCGGCGCCCCTGGATACGCTGCTGCGCGGCCAGATGCGGGTTGTGCTGGGCAACGATGGTTTTTCCAATAACATGTGGGCGGAATGGAAGGCTGCCTACCTGTTGCACAAGGTGGCTAACCGAGACCCGAGGCGCGCACCGGGCGATGGGATTGCCCATATGGCCGTTCACAATAACGCTCGCCTCGTGGAGACCTTCTTTCCGGGGCAGCGATTCGGTGCGCTTGAGACAGGTGCGGCGGCTGACCTGATACTGGTGGACTACCACCCCTACACGCCGCTGACGGAGGGGAATTTGCCCTGGCACATCATTTTTGGCTTTGAAGCTTCGATGGTGACAGCGACGATGGTGGCCGGGCGCTGGCTGATGCGTGATCGCCAATTGGTGACGCTTAATGAGGCGGCAATCGCCAGGGCCGCGCTGGCGCTGGCACCAGCGGTATGGCAGCGTTACGAGCAGAATGTCCGTGCTGTGCTCGGCCAGTAGGATGGGCTGGCTGGGGGTCGGCATATTTGCGGTTTTGTCTGGGCTTGTGCGGTGCGAAGGATAAGTGTTCTGTGCCAGAACCAAAGACTGTCATGACAATCGCCGTACTGGGAGGGACCGGCAGCGAAGGCTCCGGGTTGGCAGTGCGCTGGGCCGCCAGCGGGTACAAGGTCATCATCGGTTCCAGAAGTCCGGAACGGGCCGAGATGCGGGCGAAGGAACTGAATGCCATCATTGGCGCTGAGGTGATCTCCGGGATGGGCAACTTTGACGCGGCAACGCAGGCCGATCTGGTGGTGCTGACTGTTCCATATAGCGCACACAAGGATACCCTGGAAGCTGTGCGGGATGCTCTGCGGGGCAAAATCCTGATTGACGTAACTGTACCCTTGCAGCCGCCCAAGGTGCGAACTGTGCACCTTCCGCCGGGCCAATCGGCGGCGCTGGAGGCGCAGGCCTTACTAGGGGAGGAAGTACGGGTTGTGGCGGCTTTCCAGAATGTGAGCGCTGAACATCTGGCTGATCCGCAGGGACTGATCGATTGCGATGTGCTGGTTTGTGGCAATGATCGGGAAGCTAAGGAACAGGTGTTGAGACTGGTGGAAGCCGCCGGTATGCGCGGATATGACGCCGGAGTACTGCAAAATGCCATTGCTGTGGAGTCGCTGACGCCGGTGTTGATCAGCCTCAACAGCCGTTACAAAAGCAAACGCGCGGGCATTCGGATTACAGGACTGGACGCGTGAATACCGGTGATCGCTTGATGCTGGTGGCTTTGCCAGGGATACCTCTGGTGAAACCGGGTGATGATCTGGTTAGCTTCATCATTGATGGCCTGCGCAGCGCCGAATTGGAACTCCAACCGCATGATGTTGTGGTGGTAACCTCCAAGATTGTCGCCAAGGCCGAGAATCGCTGGCTGGATTTGCGAACGGTTATGCCATCGGACGAGGCTCGACGCCTGGGCGAAGTTACCGGCAAGGATCCGCGACTAGTGGAAGCGATTCTGCAAGAGTCGCAGACTGTGTCACGTTACCGGCAGGGCGTGTTGATCGTCCGGCATCGCCTAGGATTTATATCGGCTAATGCCGGGATTGACCGTTCGAATATCGGCCCCAAAGATGAAGACCGGGTGTTGCTGCTACCTCAGGACCCGGATCAGTCTGCCCGGCGTATCCGCGAAGGTCTTCTGGCGCGGACGGGTGTGGCGGTTGGAGTGATTCTGAGCGATACCCACGGACGGCCCTTCCGGGTTGGCAATGTTGGCACGGCGATCGGCATTGCCGGGATTCCCGCCTTGCTGGACCTGCGAGGACATGCGGACCTTTTTGGCCGCGAGTTGAAATCGACTATCGTGGCTGTGGCGGATGCCATTGCTGCGGCGGCGGGACTGGTCAGCGGGGAAGCAGACGAGGGTCGCCCGGTGGTTCTGGTGCGCGGATTGGTGTTGCCGGAAGCTCAGGGTTGCAGCGCCGATTTGAACCGCGATCCGGAGTTTGATCTGTATCAGTAACCGCTGCAGATCGTACGCACACCGTTTTTGCTGTACTAAACGGACATGGCTGGAGCATCTGCGTTACAATTGAGGTAGTTGTAGGACGATGGGTATGCTTCGTTGGAAGGGTAGGGTGGAGGACGACTTTACGTGAGTGTCTGGGCGATCGTTCCGGTCAAGCCGCTGAACCGGGCCAAGAGTCGGCTGGCGCCAGTACTGGCCGCAGAAGTGCGCGAACAGCTGGCGACCGAGATGCTGAGCCATACAGTGGCGGTGCTGGAACGGAGTGCGGCGGTGAGCGGTATTCTGGTGATCAGCCGGGACAGCCGTGCACTTGTCGTAGCCCGCAGGCACGGCGCACGAACAGTGCAGGAAAGTGGCACACCAGCCCTGAGCGCTTCGCTGGAACGGGCCACACAGATGATTGCCAGCTGGAATGCCCAGGCTGTGCTCATTTTGCCAGCGGATTTGCCCCTGCTGGCTGAAGAAGACCTGCGGACGCTGGTTGATCTGGGCCGTTACCACCAATCGCTTGTGGTCACCCCGGATCGTCACGAATATGGGACAAACGCTGTGCTGATGCGTCCACCGAATTTGCTCCCTGCACAGCTGGGCAACGGTAGCTTCCATCAGTATATCTCCAGCGGAGAGTCAATGAGGGCTACCGTGCACATCTTTCGCTCTGAACGACTGATGCTCGACCTGGATACGCCCGATGATCTGCAGTTGTACCTGAACCTGTGCCTGCGGTATAGGGTTGAGCCTTTGGCAGGGATCACCTCTGACGCAGTGCAATCGATCCTGGCGGTGTCGCAAAAGGAGAAACCCTGATGGCTGACCGAGTAGCCCTCTATTTGCAGGACGCCCATGAACTGAGCGCGGCAATCGAGTATGTTCGATACGCGGAAAGCAAAGGTTTTGAAGCGGTCTGGCAGGCCGAGAGCCGGCTGGTACGGGATGCCATTGTGCCAATGGCGGCCTTTGCCGCAACAACCACCAGGATCAAGATTGGCTCCGGTGTGATCAACAACTGGACGCGCAATGCGGCGCTGATTGCCTCAACGTTCCTGACGCTGGACGACCTAGCTCCGAACCGGATCATCTTGGGAATTGGCGCCTGGTGGGACCCGTTGGCCAGGAACGTAGGCATTGACCGCCAGAAGCCGCTCAAGGCGATGCGCGAGACGGTTGAGGTGGTGCGCGCCCTGCTGGCCATGAAGAACGTGACGTACGAGGGTGAGTTCGTAAAGATGCATGGCGTGGAGCTGGATGTGGTGCATGGTCGCCGGGAACCGCGCAATGTGCCGATTTATATTGGGGCGACCGGTCCAAACATGCTGGCGTTGACCGGTGAGATAGCTGATGGGGTATTGCTCAACTATCTTGTGTCGCCGAAGTACAACGAGGAAGCCCTGGCGCAGCTCGAAAAGGGCCTGAAGCTCAGCGGCAGGCGGATAGACGATATTGACCGGCCACAACTGGTCGTTGCCTCGGTAGATCGCGACCGTAAGAAGGCGCTGGATGCAGCGCGGAAACTGGTCACCCAATATCTGGGGCAACAGCCGCACATCATGAAAGCGAGCGGTGTTAGCCAGGAATTGCTCGATGAAATCCACCAGGTGTTGACCTGGCCGGCCACAGAAGAGCAGATCGAGAACGCTATGGTGCTCGTACCGGACGATGTGGTCCAGCAGGTGACCGCCTCTGGAACGCCGGAAGAAGTGCGCGCTAAGGTGCGGGAATATGTTGCTGCCGGTTGCACCTGCCCGGTGCTTTACCCCCTTGGTGAGGACGTACGGTTGATGATTGACACATTTGCAGACGGCTATTCTGCTTAGGGTAGCCGCTTGCTGAACTGACCTGTGGCGCTGGAACACCCTTGGGAGCCATGAACGATTACGACCTATTCAAGTTGCTGCAGCAGGCACAGGAGAAAGGCGAGGACGTAGCCCTGGCGACGGTTGTGCGCACTCAAGGGTCGGTGCCGCGCCATGCAGGGAGTAAGATGATCGTATGGCTTGGCGGCCGTATTGCCGGTACAGTGGGCGGCGGCATGCTGGAGTCGAAGGTCATCGAGGCGGCGCAGCAGGTTATTGCTACTGCGCGACCTGATTTGCTGACTTATCGCATGAATGATATGGCTGCCGGCGATGTAGGGGTCTGTGGAGGAACGGTGGAGGTTTTTATCGAGCCGATGTTGCCGCCACCAACGGTGCTGGTCATCGGATGCGGACATGTGGGCAAAGAAGTGGCTGCTCTGGCGAAGTGGGTTGGGTACCGGGTGCTGGTTAGTGATGACCGGGCTGATCTGTGTACGCCGTCGCATATACCGGACATGGATGGCTATTACGTCACGCCTGCCGCAGAACTGGCCAAGCATATCCCGATTACCAGCCAGACTTATGTGGCGGCAATGACGAGGGGGCAGACTGTTGATGTGGAGTTGCTGCCCGTGCTTCTGGCGTCTCCTGCGCGTTACATTGGTCTGATTGGCAGTCGTCGGCGCTGGGCTTTGACCGCTGAGGCCATGCGCCAGGCAGGGTTTAGCGACGAGCAACTCGCCCGCGTTCACGCGCCGGTAGGGCTTGAGTTGAGGGCGGAGACTCCCCGCGAGATCGCGGTAAGCGTAGTTGCCGAGATTATCATGGTTCAGCACGGCGGTGATGGGCGTTCGATGCGCTGGCTTGATACCCAGGAGCCTGCTGCAGGGCAGGATCGGGGATCGTGAATGGTATGCGCGGGCATCAGGCGGCGGTGAAGGTTCTGGCAATCAGTGACACAGAACTGCCACACATGCAGAATGTCCCTTACCTGCGCCGCAAGTATCACGATGTTGATGTTCTGATCAGTTGTGGCGATCTTTCGGCGGGGTATATTGAGTTTGTCGCCAGTGTGCTCAACGTGCCGGTTTACTATGTCAGGGGAAATCACGATACAGGTTATGCTCTACATCCACCCGGCGGCGATGATCTGCACGGGCGGATAGTCAGGTTTCGCCATCTGTGGATAGCTGGCCTGGAGGGCTGCCGGCGGTACAACAAGGGGCCGATTCAATATGACGAGACCCAGATGCTGGCGAATGTGCTCAAGCTTGCTCCCTGGATGTTATGGCGGCGGATGCGCTGGCACAACGGCGTGGATCTGATGGTGACCCATGCTGCTCCGTATGGCATACATGACCGTGACGATCTGCCGCACCAGGGGTTTAGGTCCTTTTTACTCTTGATCCGGTGGTATCGGCCACGCTATTTTATCCATGGCCATGTGGATGTATGGGATCGCCGGGACGTGACGTCAACGACCTATCTGGGCACCCAGATCATCAACATTAATCCGGTTTATCTGTTAACACTTGACGACTCTTTGCAGACTGAGCGTTCAAAGGCTGTGCGGCCCTGACAGGGGATGGTGCAACGATGTGGCAGGATTACTACAGCGTGACTTCCATCCGTGAGGCGCTGGAACTGCTAAGCCAGTATGGCGAGCGGGCGCGGCTGATCGCCGGTGGAACCGATATCATCCTCGAAATGGAGCGCGGGCAAAGGCCCGGTGTTGAGGCGCTGATTGACATCTCACGCCTGCCGGACCTGGATTCCATCACGGTGACCGAGGATGAGGCAGTTCTGGGGGCGCTGGTGACGCATAACCAGGTGGTTGCGTCAGCGTTGCTCTGGGAGCGCGCGTTACCGCTGGCCCAGGCGTGCTGGTCGGTTGGCGCGCCTCAAATCCGCAATCGCGGCACGATTGCCGGTAACCTGATCACAGCCAGTCCGGCCAACGATACGATTACACCATTGTGGGCGATGGACGCCACGGTGAAGTTGGTCTCGCCGCACGGTGAGCGCGTCGTGCCTCTGAGGGCGTTCTATCAAGGTGTGCGGCGGACAGTGTTGCGCCCGGACGAGATGCTGCTTGACATCCGCGTGCCATTGTTGCGTCCGCATGAACGTGGCATCTTCCTGAAGCTAGGGTTACGGCGGGCACAGGCAATTGCCGTGGTCAATGTCGCTGTTGTCGCTGGCTTTGACGGGGATGTAGTGACTGATGCCCGGATTACGCTTGGCAGCGTAGCGCCGACCATCATCCCCGTACCGGAGGCGCAGACGTATTTGCGTGGCAGGCGACTGAACCGTGAAACGATCGGGGCGGCAGCGGAGATGGCCATGCAGGCGGCAAGGCCAATCGATGATATCCGGGGGAGCGCCGCCTATCGACGCGAGATGGTCGGTGTGCTAGTCCGGAGAGCGTTGCGCGCCCTGGCGGCGGGAACTGAGCGTAGCGATCAGCCGGTGCGCCCGCCGTTGCTGTGGGGAAAGTCGAACGGGCGGGTGAGCTACAGGCTACCTGTCAGTGTCCGTCATCGTCCTGGGGATACGCCCATTGAGACGATCGTCAATGGCCGACGGTATACCGTGCCGGTTGGCCAGGACAAGACACTGTTGCGGTTCCTACGGGAAGACATTGGTCTGACGGGCACGAAAGAAGGCTGCGCGGAGGGGGAGTGTGGGGCGTGTGAAGTGTTTCTGGATGGCATGGCAGTCATGGCTTGCCTAGTGCCCGCGCCGCGCGCGCATAGCGCCCAGATTGTGACTGTTGAAGGGCTGGCCCAGGATGGCAAGCTCCACCCGGTGCAGCAGGCGTTTGTGGAAAAAGGGGCCGTGCAGTGTGGCTACTGCACACCAGGCTTCCTGATGTCCGGGGTAAAACTGCTGGAGGAGAATCCGCAACCCACCGACGAACAGATCAGACAGGGCCTGACCGGCAATCTGTGCCGGTGCACAGGCTACTACAAGATCGTTGAGGCTGTTCATCGTGCAGTTGAGATCGTACAGGAAGCCGATTCATAGGAGCGTGTACTCATGGTCAAGCGCGTGGAATACAAGCGTAGACGTAATCCCTTGCTGCCGATTTTTGGCGCCATCCTGGCGATTGCATTCGGTGTGATCGCTTATGTCCTTCTTCCCTATGTACAGCGATATCTTCGCACACAGGGCATTTCCTTTGGGACGCTCAGCCCGCTGGCAAGTGATCTGCTGGTCGGGGCAGTGTTGTGGCTGGTGATGTTTGGCGTGTCGATGTTTATCGTGGCGATATTGGCCGGTCGAGACTACGACGAAGACGTAGCACTCTCCTTCACCAAAGAGTCTGCCAGGTATCGCGAGCGGCAGCGAGCCGAAAAGGAGCGCAAGCAACAGCTTAAGCGCAAATTGCAGCGAGAAAGCCGCGAGCACTCAAGACGCTTTTGATTGACTCCAGTACTATGAGCAGGTGAAGCGGCATGGATCGGACAGTGCCCAAGACCGGTAGCGAAGAGATCGAGCTGTATATACGGACGTACTATTCGCTGCTGCGCTCGACGCATCCCATACAGATTCTGACCCTAACTGAGGCGCACATGGGCATGGATTCCTCGCTCCACACCAAGGCGCGAGATCCAGAACCGGATGTTTCTGCCCTGATCTATGCCAGTCTACGTCTGCCGCTGTGCATTGACCGGGTTTCGCTGGTTGTGCTGGGCCAGTCTGAAGAAGTGTTCATCAATGCCGGCTACATCGATGTCGAAATGTGGCAACGGGTGAGCGCCAGGGGGCGGCGGCGGCGGATGCATTTTAACGGCCAGGATGTCCTGGCGGTGTATATCGCCAGCCGGTCAGATATCGATGACCTGATCCCGACTCTGACAGCCTATCAGATTGAGTGGAACAAGATTCATAGCCTGTTGCAGGGAGGCAATCTCCGTCGCCTGATAGGGCGGTATAGCGGTGAACCGGAAATGTCTGAGGGTGATATGACCCAGCTGGCGGCAGGACTGCGAATCTCTCTGGAGGACCTGCAACGCCTGCAGGCAGTGTGGGGGGCGGACTTTTCGCCAACGCTGGCGGCGATGGCTGAACGCCCCAAGAACATCCGCCTGCAACTGCTCTCCGGTTCGCTGGCGCATTATCGTAAGGCTACCAGCCGCTGGTGGACCAATCTGGCGGATCGGGCGCGCGATCATGGCATTGAGCTTGGACGCCGACCGGTATACTTTGTATCCAGTAATCCCCATGCATTGCCTAACTTGCTACATGGATATGCCTGGCGACATGAGCAGGACCTGCTGGCTTACCTGCATGACTCCGATCAGCAGTATCTACTGGCCGAATACCAGGCGATTCAATCCCGGCAATCTCCTCAAAATCATAACAACCTGTTGTACTATGTCCTGAAAAAGTACCTGCAGGACTGCGGGGAAGAGGTGCGCCGGGCGGTGTTGGAGGCGGAACAGGCCATCGGGCTATTGCGCGTGCCCAGCGAACGGGGGTTTGATGTTGAGGCTCAGGTTATGGAGTTACGGCACGTGCGCCCGGAGTTCCTGGATCAGCGCGTTGCAGCGGTCGACGGGATCGCGTTGCTGGCAGAAAGCGATGCCGTGCTGCTCAACATTGATTATCCACTTGGTATGGCTGCCTACGAGTTGCTGAATGAGGTGGCTTTTCAGGTTGGTGAATTGCTGGGCGTATATGTGATGGGCAAATCGGCGACGCTCAACAGCCGGATTGGCGACGTGGTGTTGCCCAATGTTGTCCACGACGAGCATTCTCAGAACACCTACCTGCTGGTCAACTGTTTCAATGCTGATGACGTTGCGCCATACATCACCTACGGCTCGGTGCTGGACAACCAGAAGGCGATCAGCGCACGGGGGACTTTCCTGCAGAATCCGCGCTATATGGATGTATTCTACCGGGAAGGCTACACCGACATTGAGATGGAGGCCGGGCCATACCTTTCCGCGATCTACGAGGCCGTCCGCCCCAAACGGCATCCTTACAATGAGATCGTGACCCTGTATGGTACGCCCTTTGACGTCGGCTTTCTGCATTACGTCTCGGATACGCCGCTGACCAAAGGCAAGAATCTGGGGGCCGGAAGCCTGAGCTATGGTGGCGTGGAACCGACGTACGCTGCGGCAATCGCCATTCTCCGGCGGATCTTCCAGCAAGAGATCAGGCGGATTAGTGGTGGCGCTCTTCTGCCTGTGGAGGCCGGTGACGTTGTGGGAGGGTGAAGAGGCATGACCGAAGGCGAGAAGCTTGCGGTAGTCGGCCAGAGTGTGGTACGTACCGACGCCCTTGGCAAGGTGACGGGAGATGCGCTGTATCCGGGCGACATCAATATGCCCGGTCAATTGTACATGAAGATCCGTTTCTCCGATCGCGCCCATGCCCGTATCACCCGCCTTGATACCTCGGCCGCTGAACAATATCCGGGCGTTGTGGCGGTTCTAACGGCCAAAGACGTGCCGGTCAATGAATATGGGCTAATCATGCCGGACCAGCCTGTGCTGTGCGGACCTGGCGGGACGCGGCCTGACGCGGATATTGTCCGCTGTTATATGGACAACATTGCCCTGGTGATTGCAGAGACTGAAGAGGCAGCGGCCACGGCGCGCGATTTGATTGAAATCACGTATGAGGATTTGCCGGTCGTCACCGACCCTTTTGCTGCTATGCGCGACGATGCGCCGCGTTTGCATGCCAATACGCCGAACAACATCCTGACGCACTATCGCATTCGCAAAGGTGATATGCAGGCAGGGTGGGCCGCCGCTGAGGTGATCGTTGAGGGAACATACCGAACAAGCTGGCAGGAACACGCCTACCTGCAGCCGGAAGCAGGGCTGGGCTACATCGACGAGCAAGGGCGTGTGACCGTAGTGGTGGCGGGCCAGTGGACACATGAGGATCGCGAGCAGATCGCCCATGCGCTTGGTCTGCCGGAGGAATCGGTGCGCGTGGTTTATCCGGCCATCGGTGGTGCTTTCGGTGGACGCGAGGATATGTCGGTTCAGATTGTGCTGGCGCTCGCGGCATACAAACTGCGCCGGCCGGTCAAAATCATCTGGAGCCGGGAAGAGTCTATACTGGGCCATCACAAGCGACACCCGGTTACTATCAAGACGCGCTGGGGAGCTACCCGCGAGGGGAAGATCGTCGCGGTAGAGGCTGAGGTTGTGGGGGATGCCGGGGCGTATGCCTATACCTCGACTAAGGTGCTGGGAAATACCAATCTAATGGTCACCGGCCCTTATGAAATTCCCAATGCCCATATCGACACCTACGCTGTCTACACCAATAACATCCCGACGGGCGCTTTTCGCGGGTTTGGCGGGCCACAGGGTGCCTTTGCCGCCGAGATGCAGATGAACAAACTGGCGGAAGCACTCGGCATGGATCCGGTGACGCTGCGCCAGAAGAATGTCTTACGGGAAGGAAGTCTGCTTACCGTAGGTACGCCGGTGCCTAAAGGAGTCTCCATTGAGGCCGTGCTCACGGCATGCGCAGAGCGCAGCTTCTGGCGGCAGGATGGCGATCGGTGGCAGCACCAACCAGTGGAACAGCCGGCTGATCCCGCTAGAAGGCGAGGGCGTGGTATTGCCTGCGCCTTTAAGAATGTGGGATTTAGCTTTGGCGCGCCGGAAGCATGCTGGGCAATCATCGAGCTTCGGGGTGACACCGAGATCGAGGAAGTCATTCTCTATCACGCGGCGGCGGAAGTCGGACAGGGCGTGCACACCGTCATGCAACAGATGGCTGCGGAGGCGGTCGGTGTGTCGCTGGAGAAGGTTCGCCTGGTGGCGTCTGATACCAGTTCCACCCGCAATTCGGGCAGCGTATCGGCTTCGCGCATGACCTTCATGTCCGGCAATGCGATTCGTGGGGCAGCGGAAGAAGCGCTCAAACAATGGCAGGCGGAGGAACGGCCGGCGGTTGGTACGTATGTCTACCGGCCACCCAGGACCACACCCTATGATCCCCAGACTGGTCGCAGCGAACCCAATTTCGCCTATGGCTATGTCAGCGAGGCGGTTGAGGTTGAAGTCGACCTGGAAACTGGCCAGATTTCCCTGGTTAGTGTTCACTGCGCTGATGATGTCGGGCGCGCCGTGAACCCTGTGCAGGTGCAGGGACAGGTTGAGGGAGCCGTCGTACAGGCGATGGGGTATGCCATCCTGGAAGAACTCGTGGTCAAGGATGGCCGGATTTTGAACCCGACTCTGTCCACTTACCTGATCCCGACGGTTCTGGATGTGCCGGAGCGCGTGGAGTCGATCATTCTGGAATACCCGGATCCCCTTGGGCCATGGGGAGCACGGGGGATGGGCGAGATGCCGTACCTGCCACTGGCGGCGGCGGTAGCCGCGGCAGTGAAAGACGCTACTGGTATCTGGTTCGATGAGATTCCGCTGACTCCTCAGCGGGTTGTTCAACGGCTGCGGGAGCATGGCCTTGGCGCCGATCTTTAGGCAGGTGCGGATAGTCGTCCGCGGCGGCGGGGACCTCGGTTCCGGAGTTGTCTACCGGCTGCAGCGGGCCGGGTTTCCGGTTGCGGTGCTGGAACTGGCGCAACCCCTGTTTGTCCGGCGTGGGGTGGCCTATGGTGCGGCGGTCTACGAAGGCTCCGTCACCGTTGACGGCATAACGGCCCGGCTGGTGGACCGAATAGAAGCAGCCGGCGATGTCTGGATGGCTGGCGAGGTGCCTGTTCTGATTGATCCAGCAGGAGCTCCGCTGGCCGAATGGCAGCCAACGGTGATCGTCGACGCCCGTATGGCCAAGCGTCCGCTTGATACACGACTGGATGAGGCTCCGCTGGTCGTGGCGCTTGGGCCGGGCTTTGAAGCAGGTGTTCACTGCCATGCAGTTGTGGAGACTAACCGGGGGCACTACCTGGGCAGGGTCTACTGGCAGGGACATGCAGAGCCAGATACCGGTATCCCCGGGCAGATGAATGGCGTAGCGGCGCTGCGAGTGCTACGAGCGCCGGAGGATGGGTTTGTGCGTCCGCTGCGGTCTATTGGTGATACTGTTCGTGCAGGCGATATTGTCGCCGAGGTAAATGGCCAGCCAGTCACCGCCAAGTTTGATGGGGTGGTACGCGGCCTGATTCACCCAACCGTGGCAGTATCCGCCGGGCTGAAGATTGGCGATATCGATCCGCGGGCGAAGGTCGATCATTGCTTCACCATTTCGGAGAAATCGCTGGCTGTAGGCGGTGGGGTTCTGGAAGCGGTGCTCGTTTCGCCTGCTGTTCGCCACCGTCTGGGATTACTGCCGGGAGTGGCGAATGCGACTTAAGTTCGCATTACGGGTACAGCAGGGCGATGTCATCGCCTTTGTCGGGGCTGGCGGCAAAACCTCAGCCCTTTTTCGTCTGGCGTATGAGCTGGTGGCAGAGGGCTGGCGAGTGCTGGCTACGACGACGACCCGCGTTGCAGTTGATGAACTGGCACTGGCGCCGAGCGCTCTGTCGCTGGATCGCGTTGAGGGCAACCTGGCCACGTTGACGGCTGCGCTTAACAAGACGCGCTTTGTCTTTCTTTATAGCCATGTTCGTGATGGCAAAGTCAAGGGCATTCCTCCTGAGTATGTGCATATCCTGCTGGATCGGGTTAGTAGTGATGTTGTCCTGGTCGAAGCCGATGGCGCGCGCCGCTTACCGTTCAAGGCTCCCTATGCCCATGAGCCGGTTGTGCCTTTTGAGACCACACGGATTGTGTTGAGCGCTAGTATGGATGTTCTCGGTCAGCCGCTGGACCACACGCATGTCTATAACCCGGAGGCGATGATCCGGCGCTTTGGCTATCCGGTTGGTGCGCCGGTGATCTGGCCATGGGTGGCTTCTGTTCTGCGTGATGAGCAACTGGGTTTGCTGAACCTGCCGGTCACCATACCGGTGACGGTATTGCTCAACAAAACGCCCATGGCTGGCACGGTGCGGCGGCAGGCCCAGCTTGCAGCTAGCCTCCTGCTGCGCTCCTCACGGATTGATGGTGTTATTGTGGGGGACATGCAAAACCAAGATGATCCGGTCTATGAGGTGCGTCGTCCGGTAGCGGCGATAGTGCTGGCAGCCGGGAAGTCCAGCCGGATGGGGCAGACCAAAGCGTTGCTGCCGTGGGGACGTGAGACGGTTCTGGAAGCGATCATCCGGCAGCTCTATGCGGCCCGGCTGGAGCACATTGTGGTAGTTACCGGGCATGACGCCGACCGTATTACAGCAATCGCAGAACGGTACGGGGTCCAGGTGGTTCACAACCCCGACTATGAGTGCGGTGAGATGCTCTCGTCGTTGCAGACAGGGCTGCGTGTTCTGGGCGGGCGGTATGACGGAGCGCTGGTTGTCCTGGGCGATCAACCGCAGTTGCAAAGCTATGTGGTAGCGCGGGTGCTGGAAGCGTATGCCCACGGCGGCAAAGGGATTGTCATTCCAAGTTTTGATCTGCGGCGGGGGCATCCGGTGCTGTTCGGACGGCGGCACTGGCAGGGCCTGCTGGAGTTGCCAGCCGGTAGTGCGCCGCGCGACTTGGTGAACGCTAATGTGGATGACATCGCTTATGTGAATGTTGCCACAGACAGCATTCTGCAGGACATTGACACGCCCGAGGATTACGAGCGGGCCCTGCGGCGGGCGGGTCTACGTTGAACGGCTGATCTAAGGGCTGCGGATGGGGGTGGCGGTCGGAATCGGCGCACTGATGAAGATGGTATGGGTGCAGGATGCTCGGGGGGTGTTGGTGATGTCAAAGACGTTCAGGCGGAACTTGTACTCCCCGGGTGTCAGCTGTGAAGGAATGAGCTGGCCCAGAACGCCGTCGACAACAGGAACCGTATATTCGCTGAGCTTGGCCCATACGTTGTTGGTCTGTGGGCCGTTTAGCTCAAAGCGGTAGAACGCAAAATTGGCTGTGTTGGCGCTGCCGACAATGTTGATGGCCTCGAAAACGATCATGCCATTTGCCGGGATGCGCATCTGCGCTTCCGGCGAATCGCATCCAATGGCCGGTGGAGCATCCGGCACAATGGTGCCAACCGGGGTTGGGGTCAGGGTTGGTGTGGCAAAAGGCGCCAGGTTTAACTCGTCTTCCAGGCCGGGAATCTGTACGCCCTGCGCGAAATCCGGCGGTGGCGTGCCGGCCAGAATGCTACCGGGAATGGCCGTGGTAAATGGTGTCTCAACGGCTGCGACAATCGCTGCGCCGGCCTGCGGTGGCTGTGCACGCAGCGTCGGGGCGACCACCAGCGAAATGGCCATCACCGCCAGCGCCACCTGAATCAGCAGCACCACAGCGGTCACGGCGTTGTCAACGCGGAAGCGTGCCAGTTCTTTCTCCAGCTCGAACTGGGCGCTTTGCAGCTGCCGCCGTGCCAGCAGCACTGCCCGCAGGCCGATGACAATCCCGACACCGCACAGGATGTACAGACCGGGAGCGATCTGCTCGATGAAGAAGGCCAGGTTAATCATGGATGGCGTCGCATTATGCCTCCAGACGCCTGAGCACACCTCGAACCAGCGCGGTTAGTTTGGGGGCGATAGTCTTACCGGCTTCCAAGACTTCATCATGGTTAGGTTGCAAATCTGCATCGGGATCATCGATGGCGCTGTTGGAAATGCCGGAGATGCCCAAGACGCGCATACCGGCATGGTTGGCGACAACGACTTCTGGAACAGTGGACATGCCGACGGCATGAGCGCCCAGCGTGCGCAGCATACGAATCTCTGCGGGCGTCTCAAATGCCGGGCCTGACAGGTAGACATACACGCCTTCATGCAGGAGCAGGTTGAGGTCGTTCGCTACTGCGCGCGCCAGCCGTCGCAGATCGCGGTTGTAGGCGTTGGTTAGGCTGGGGAAGCGCGGGCCAAGCTCATCACTATTGGGTCCTAGCAGCGGGTTGTGGCCAGCCAGGCCGGGTATATTGATGTGATCCTTGATCAGCATCAGATCGCCGGGCCGGTAAGCTGGATCAAGCCCTCCAGCAGCATTGGTCACGATGAGCGCACGAATACCCAGGCGCTGCATGACGCGGATGGGGTAAGTTACCCGCGCCATACCCTGGCCTTCGTAGAAATGGCTACGCCCCTGCATCACCATGACTGTGTGGCCTTCTAGGTGGCCGATTACCAGCTGCCCGCTGTGACCTGCGACAGTGGAATGAGGCCAGTTGGGAAGTTCCGCGTAGGGGATACTGGCGGCATTGGTTACGCTGTCGGCCAGAGCGCCGAGGCCGGAGCCAAGGATGATGGCGACAGAGGGACGATGTGTAGTCCTGGCAGTGATAAAGGCAGCAGTGCGGTCATAATCCGCGATAGTAAATTCTGATTGTGGGGGGACCGTCATAGTTTTGTCCTGGTTCTAAAATAAACACCGGTACCGGTTACGCATGTGGGAGATTATAAGCCAGAACCGCGTGGCTGCCAGATTGAATCTAGATGAGGCACAGGCCAGACCTTTCAGCAATCCTGGCGGCAGAATGGCCGGCAGCGAGCCAAAGAAGCCACCGGGAGATCACATGGGACGTTGCATCCCTTCGTCTGACGGCGCTGCTGCCATTTGGATTTGCCTCCAGCTGCCGGGAACAGCAGGCAGCGCCTACAGTGCACAGGCGGCTCATTCACTGACATCTCTTGACTGAATCCGCTGCGTGTGATCAGGCAGGTCAACATGTCCCGTTGTAGCCCAATGGTTCTCTGGTCACATTGGGGGTCGAGCAGAATCCCGTAGAATCGGAATAGTGAATGATCACCTGACTGTGTCATGTTCCTGTCATGCAGATCAGCGACTATAGTTCGGACACTGTATCCGCAGGCAATCTGGCATCTTCGGTGTCAGCGATCATTGGGCGTTACCGGCAACTGTACCGCAAGCTATACTTGCAGGATCCGCGTGAGTTGCGCGATCTGGGAACGGGCTGGGTGGTTGTCAATGGCGCCCGGATGCGTGTTTCGGAGCTGGAGAAGCTGACCGACCAGATGCAGAGCCGGTACCGCCAGACGATTGCCCAGAAGCGCAATGTCGTCAAGCGACTGGTGGCCTGGCTGCGCAGTCACTGATGCTGCTACAACAAGGCGCTGCCAGCCTACAGAATCAGCATGGCATCCCCGAAGCTGTAGAACCGATAGCGATTGTCTCTGGCAATCGCGTATGCTTCCAGCGTACGCTCGCGGTCCAGGAAAGCGCTGACCAGCATCAGCAGGGTTGAACGAGGCAGATGGAAGTTGGTGATCAGGCCGTCGATCACGCGGAATCGGTAGCCCGGACGAATGAACAGGCGGGTTTCCCCGTCAAAGGCGATGACAGGCCGCCAGGGACAGTAATCATCAGGGGGCATCTGACCGGTGGCCGGGTCACCACCGGCGCTGAGGATGGCCGCGCTTTCCAGCGTGCGGACGACAGTAGTCCCGACGGCAATCACTCGCCTTCCGGAAAGCCGGGCTTCGTTGATGCGCTGGGCATCTGCCGCGGACAGTGACGCCCACTCGCTGTGCATCCTGTGATTGGCGATCTCATCTTCCTTGACTGGCTGGAAGGTTCCCAGGCCAATGTTGAGCGTGCAATAAGCGAACTCCACACCCATCTCCTTGAGCGCCAGAAGCAGATCGGCTGTGAAGTGCAACCCGGCTGTTGGCGCAGCTGCTGACCCCTCGTGGCGCGCATAGATGGTCTGGTAGCGCTCAGGATCGGCCAGTGGCTCGTGGATGTAAGGAGGCAGGGGAGTCTCACCCAGTTCGCTGAGATCGTGGTTGATCGGGCGCTCAAAGCGCACTAACCGTTCCGCCCCCTCCAGAACGCGAATCACCTCAGCGTCTACCTGCACACCCTCCTTCTCCAGGCGGATACGTGTCCCTTCCCTGATGTTCTTGCCGCCAGCGAGTACAGCCCAGGTATGACTGTCAATCTGGCGGAGAAGCAGTAGCTCCACGGCTCCGCCGCTGGGATGTTTGTGTCCTTTCAGGCGGGCAGGAATAACGCGAGTCTGGTTGAAGACCAGCAGATCGCCGGGACGCAGGTACTCCCCCAGATCGGCAAACCGCCGGTGTTCTATTGGGCCGCCGTCCCTGGGCACTACCAGCAAACGGGAAGCATCCCGCGGCTCGATGGGCGTCTGTGCAATGAGTTCAGGGGGCAGTTCGTAGTCGAAATCGCTGAGTCTCATGAATTCAAGGCTATCTTGATGGGTCAATGGATCAACGCCTGAGTATTCGCAGGATCACATTCAGCAGAACTGTCAATATTGCACTGATCAGCAGCATACTGGTCAGCGGGATGAAGCAGGAAAAGCCCTGGCCTTCGATACGGATATCGCCTGGAAGATGGCCAAGATTGCCCAGAAACGGCAGGCGGCTGAGCAGGAGCAGCACGCCTCCCGTGATTGCCAGCACAATTCCCAGCCCCAGCAGGGCACGACCGAGACTTTCCATCACCTGCTTTGACTTCTCCATTCCAAAACTTAGAACAGGGTTGGTTGCTCAGGGTGATCTGGAAACATCAGTCCAAGATGTTCGTAGGCAGCCCGCGTAGCAACCCGCCCGCGTGGCGTACGCTCTAGAAAGCCAAGCTGAAGGAGATAGGGTTCGTAGACATCCATGATCGTGTCCGGCTCCTCGCTGATGGCTGCCGCGATGGTTTCCAGACCAACCGGACCGCCGTCAAATTTCTCGATGATGGTCCGCAACACCCGTCGATCGATGTCATCCAGCCCAAGCGGATCGATATTGAGCAGGGAGAGCGCAGCATCGGCGATCTCAGCGGTGATTCGACCCTGTGCGCGGACCTCCGCGAAATCGCGGACACGCCGGAGCAGACGCAGGCCAACCCGTGGCGTGCCGCGAGCGCGCTGCGCGATCGCCAGGGCGCCTGCTTCATCAATGGGTGTATTGAGCATGGCTGCCGCCCGATTGACGATAACCACCATATCCTCAAGCGTGTAGAAATCCAACCGGTAGACGGCCCCAAAGCGGGCACGCAGGGGGGCAGTCAGCAGGGCCAGGCGCGTGGTTGCCCCGATGACGGTGAACCGGGGCAATCTGAGCCGCACATTCTTGGCGGCAGGCCCTTTGCCGATCACAATGTCCAGGGCAAAGTCTTCCATCGCCGGATAGAGAACTTCCTCAACAGCGCGCCCCAGACGGTGAATCTCATCGATAAAGAGGACATCGTTCTGTTTAAGGTGGGTGAGAATGGCGGCCAGGTCTCCGGCTCGCTCAATGGCCGGGCCGGCGGTAATGCGGATATTGACGCCCAGTTCATTAGCGATGACATGAGCCAGGGTTGTCTTTCCCAGTCCCGGCGGGCCGTACAGCAACGTATGATCCAGTGCCTCTTTGCGCTGTTTGGCAGCATCGATCAAAATAGATAAATTCTCGATGACCAGACGCTGCCCAATGACTTCGTTCAGAAAATGAGGGCGTAGCGCTGCATTGCGGCGGTCATCGGGACGGGGCTTGGCGCTGGTCAAACGCTCTGTCGGTTCCATAAGCTTACACGTTTCTCTCCTGCAGCAGGTACCCAGAGTATAGCGGCCCTACAGGGCAGTGCAATACGTTGACAGCGTTCATCTGGCTTCGTACAATCGGCCCAGTCTTATCGGGCGGCAGGGAATCCTATTCTTGTTATCGTCTGCCGCGTGGAAGCGATGCAGACCCGGCTAACCCGCCATCAGGTGAAGGAGTACTCCGTGACACACCCGCAGGTATTTGTTTCCGATCATCCTCTGGTCAAGCACAAACTGACTTTGCTACGGGATGAGCGTACAGATCACCGCAAATTCCGCGAGTTGGTTCGCGAGATCGCTATTATGCTCTGCTACGAAGCAACGCGCGATCTCACGCTGGTGACAAGAACAGTCCGGACACCGCTGGCGGAGACCACAGGGTTTTCCGTGCAGGAAGATGTTGGCCTGGTACCGATCCTGCGGGCTGGCCTGGGCATGGTGGATGGCGTGTGGGAGATGGTTCCGGGCGCTCAGGTATGGCACCTGGGTATTTATCGCGATGAGAAGACCCTGCGTCCTGTTGAGTATTACAACAGGCTCCCAGTTGAGCCAACTGTGCAGCTTTGCCTTGTTCTTGATCCGATGCTGGCGACCGGTGGATCAGCTTCAGCGGCGGTTGATGTGCTGAAGAACTGGGGGGTGCGGCGCATTAAGTTTGTGGGGCTGATTGCCGCGCCGGAGGGGATTGCCCATCTTTCAGGTCGACATCCGGATGTCCCGATCCATGTGGCTGCCGTGGATGATCATCTCAATGAGGTGGGCTTCATTGTGCCGGGTCTTGGCGACGCCGGTGACCGCCAATTTGGAACGGCCTGAGGGGAAGTACTGTAGTCGGAAGCGCCGGGGTTTTCCGGGTCAGGGGGGAACGACGTGCCCGACAGGACCTATGTGATTGTCGCCTGCGTTGTCTTTGTGTGCGCCTTTGTCCTGTCGGTGGCGGTAGTGCCTGCAGCCAAGTGGCTATCGTTCCGGTGGAACGTCGTCGATCGACCGCGCGGGAGACACCAGCATCGTCGACCCACACCCAAGCTGGGCGGCCTATCGCTATATGTCAGTTTCACGCTGGCGATTATCCTAGCTCAGGTTCTGCCAGTGCCACGGTTTGACTCCTGGGAGTGGATCCGGCTGGCCGGGTTGTTGCTGGGTGGGCTATTTATCTTCGTCTTCGGGCTGCTGGATGATCTTTTTGAGTTTGGCCCGTTGCCGCAGTATTTCGCCCAGCTTGCTGCAGCAGCCATCGCGGTATTCTTCCGGATTTTTATTGAGACGTTTAACAACCCGTTCACGGGACAGCAGACCGATCCCTGGCCATTCTGGGTGACGGTTACGCTGAGTCTGTTCTGGCTTGGCCTGATGATGAACACCGTCAACTGGCTGGATGGTGTAGACGGTCTGGCGGGCGGGGTGGTGTTCATCGCCGCGCTGGTGCTCTTCGCTAACTCGGTATTCAGACTCGACCCGCCACAGTTAAGCGTGAGTCTCCTGCCGTTGGCGCTGATGGGCAGTGTGGCTGGATTCCTGGTGTTCAATTTCCCGCCGGCCAAAGTCTTTATGGGGTCCAATGGGGCATTTTTCCTGGGCTACACAGTTGGGGCATTGAGCATCATCGGTGGGGCCAAGGTGGCAACGATTCTGCTGGTGATGGGACTGCCCCTGCTTGATGTGGCATGGCAGATTGTGAATCGTGTAGTGAAGGGCAAGAATCCGGGGCTGGGTGATCGCGGGCATCTCCATTTCCGCCTGATCGATGCAGGTCTCAACCCCCGTGTGATTGTGCTGGGATACTACGCTTTCTGTGCGTTCTTCGGCGGCCTGGCCCTGGTGACAACCAGCCGTTTCTTCAAGTTTGTGGCGCTGGTGGTGATGGCGCTGCTGGTCAGTGTGGGGTTTCTGATGCTGACCCGGCATTCCCGGCAATCGTCAGAACCGTGAACTCTGACGGTCAGGGGATTTCCTCAAGGTCTTCGTCATCAGTATATTCATATTCCTGCGGTTCCGAAGCTGCAGTTGCTGAATCTTCGGTTGTCTCACCCCCCATTGTCTGGACATCTTCCTGCTCAGTTGGCGGCGCGTCGGCTTCCATATCGGACATGCTGAATATGCTCTGTGTCGCACGATAATCGTGATTACCCGGTGTGTCTTGTGCAGGAGTCATGAATGCAGCCGGTTGTGGCAGGGCAGGAGCTGATTGCGGGAGGAGAGCAGCGCGCTGCTCTCTGTCAGGAGGAGGTGGGATTGGCAGTCGACGCTCCGTGATGCGCAATGGCGCTTCGCTGGCCGAAAGCGGTGTTTCGCCGCCGGGCTCCGGTCGCGCGGGGCGCTCTCGACGGGGGTGGGGGTAGTTGGCTCGCCGGCCGGTGAGCCGTTCCAGCAACCTTTCCGTTGTCATGAGCACCAGGATAACGAGAAGATCCAGCACAAGGATTGTGCCAAACGCGGTGGCCAGCGTGTCCAGACCACTATGTAGAATTGGCTCCAGCGTTGTTTGGACGCTCTCCCCCAGGAAAGCCGCGGCGATGAGTATAGCAGTCACACCAGCAAAGACCGCAACCCTGGCTGACCAATCCTGTTCTTCAACCGGCGTGGTGGGCAACATCGCGTTGCCCACGGCAAAGAGCAGATACAGCCACAGCCAGAAATCCGGCGTGCCAAGTAATCGCCCGATTTCTGCCTGAATGATCGGCAATTCACCGGTAGATAGCGCGATCGAAAGCCCGCCGACGTTGAAAACATTTCGGCTGATGAATAGCACAACGCTGATAGCGGCAACGATGGGTGCGAACTCGAAAACAGCCCGACCTGCGCGGCCAGTGGTGCGGCTGAGCCGCACAAAGTCAAGGCGCAGAGCGCCGTCAGCCTGCGGCCTGGGCCAGACTCTGATCTTGCCGAGTTTGAGCTTGAGCGCCCCGGCTACAAGCCATTGGGTGAATTCGTGCAGGAAAACACCCGGCAGCAAAATGAGGTAGTACAGAATGGTAGCGCGTTCTTTGTCCTGAGTGAGCAGCCACCCCAGGCCATACAGATGTCGATGTATCCAGCGCTCCAGGTGCAACAGGGGCAGGAGGACAACGACAAAGGTCAGCCAGGGCTTTAGCAGGTCCAGGTGTGGCATGGGGCGGCTGCCGCGCTATTTGACCGTTTCCGCTGTGATGCGGATAAGCTCAACAAATGAGTCTACCTTGAGCGAGGCGCCGCCCACGAGAGCGCCGTCAATGTCTGATTGGGCGATATACTCGGCCATGTTATCCGGTTTGACGCTCCCGCCGTACTGTATGCGAATCTGCTGGGCAATCTCGTTTCCATACAGGTCGGCTAATGTCCTGCGGACAACGCCGCCAATGATGTCGTTGGCCTGGCTGGCGGTGGCATTGCGGCCTGTACCGATGGCCCAGATTGGCTCATAGGCGACAACAGTCTTCAGGGCCTGCTCAGCGCTGAGGCCAGCGTAAGCGCCATGGATTTGCTGGCTTACGAAGGCTCTTGTTTCTCCGGCTTCATTTTGCTGGAGGCTTTCACCACAGGCGATGATTGGGGTCAGGCCGTGGGCGAGGGCGGCCTTGACCTTCTTGTTAACGATCTCATCGGTGTCGCCAAGATCGCGCCGACATTCAGAGTGACCGATGATGACATACTCCACCCAATTCTTAAGCATTAGCGGCGACACGCGGCCTGTGTATGCTCCTTCGTTCTCCCAATGTACGTCTTGGGCGCCAACTTTGATGGCTGTGCCCTGCAGGGCGGACCGCACGGCAGGGATAGCTAGGTAGGGTGGGCAGACTACCCGCTCCACGTTGGAATACGGCGCCAGTTTCGGCGCAAGCTCCCGCACAAATGCCTCAGCTTCAGCGGGAGTCTTGTACATCTTCCAGTTGCCCGCAATGATCGGAATGCGCATACTCATACAACTCCTTATGCGATTTCAGGATAGCCTCTGGAACTGGCGCCTGAGGGCAGAAGGCCCTGACGCCTGATGTGGGATGACCGCGCCAGTCGAACATTGATCTGCGTCGGGAACCTGTTGGCACGGGCGAGGCGGGTTGTCACGCCTGCACGTGGCAGACCTGGCGGCTTACAGGGGCCTTACAGGTGCATGGTCACGCTGGCCCCTGTAAGCCGGTTTGCTATTAGCGGTCCAGCAGAGCGGCAACGCCAGGCAGGACTTTACCTTCCAGCATCTCCAGGCTAGCACCGCCGCCGGTTGAGATGTGGGTCATGCGATCTTCATAGCCAGCCTGGGCGACAGCCGCGGCAGAGTCGCCGCCGCCGATAATCGTCTTGGCGCCGGTTGCGGTGATTTCACTGAGGATACGCGCAATCTCGCGGGTACCGCGGGCAAAGTTCTCCATCTCAAAGACGCCTACCGGCCCGTTCCAGACGACGGTCTTGGCAGTACGGAGAATTTGCTCGAAGTTCTTGATCGATTCGGGGCCGATGTCCAGGACTTCCCAGCCTTCCGGCACGCCGCCTTCCTCTTCGATCTTGACGATCTTGGTATTGGCGTTGTTATCGAACGCGTCGGCCACAACAACGTCCACCGGGAAGCGGAGTTTGGAGCCGCCCTTAGCCAGCAGGCCCTTAGCCAGGTCAAGCGCCTCTTCGTCGACCAGCGAGTTGCCCATCGGATAGCCCTGCGCCTTGCGGAAGGTGTTGGCCATACCGCCACCGATGATCAGCGTGTCGACTTTGCCCAGCAGGGCCTCGATGACGCCGATCTTGTCGCCCACCTTAGCCCCGCCGAGGATAGCGACAAAAGGCCGAACCGGGTTGGCGATGGCATTGCTGAGGAACTCGATTTCCTTTTCCAGCAGGAAGCCGGCAACAGCGGGCAGGAAATGGGTCACACCCTCAGTTGAGGCATGGGCGCGGTGGGCGCTGCCGAAGGCGTCATTGACGTAGATGTCGCCGAGTTTGGCCAGTTCTTTGGCGAAGTCAAGGTTGTTCTTCTTTTCCTCGACGTGAAAGCGGGTGTTTTCCAGCATGAGTACGCCGCCTTCCGGCAGGGCATTGGCGGCTTCGATGGCCTTTGGTCCGACACAGTCTTCGGCAAAGAACACCTGAACGCCCAGCAACTTGCTGAGGACCGGAACCACCGGGCGCAGGGTGTAGGCAGGATCGGGGGCGTCCTTGGGCCGGCCCAGGTGGGACATCAGAATCACGGAACGCGGCTTCTGGTCGAGGATGTATTTCAGGGTGGGGATGGCCGCACGGATGCGCGTGTCATCGGTGACTTCACCGTCCTGAAGCGGGACGTTGAAATCGACCCGTACGAGGACACGCTTGCCCTTCAGGTCGACATCGCGGATAGTCTTCTTGTTCATGTCGAAATCCCCTTATGTCGCTAACAGGGTGGGGCGGGGCTTTAGCCCCGCCCCCTGTCAAAGCACAAGCAGGCCAGCTAGAGGTTCTTGCCCATCAGGAGGGCCAGCTCAACGGTGCGGACCGAGTAACCCCATTCGTTGTCGTACCAGGCCAGCAGCTTGAGCATATTGCCGTTGTAGACCGCGGTGAATTCCCCGTCCACGATACTTGAGTGCGGGTCACCCTTGAAGTCGGAGGAGACCAGCGGCTCATCTGTGTAAGCCAGGATGCCCTTCAGTTCGCCCTCGGCAGCTTTCTTAAAGGCGGCCTTGACTTCCTCGGTTGTAGCTTCCCTGGCTAGTTCGAAGACACCGTCAACCAGCGAAACAGTTGAGGTAGGGACGCGCACAGCGATACCGTTGAATTTGCCCTTGAGCTCGGGGATAACCAGGGCAACCGCCTTGGCCGCGCCGGTGGAGGTAGGGATCATGTTCATGGCTGCGGCGCGGGCGCGGCGGAGGTCCTTGTGGGGCAGGTCCAGGATACGCTGATCGTTGGTGTAGGCATGAATGGTGGTGATCACGCCGCGGTTGACGCCGAAGGCATCATGGACGACCTTGACGGCGGGAGCCAGGCAGTTGGTGGTGCAGGAAGCGTTGGACACGATGTGATCAGTTGCTGGATTGTAATCCTTGTCGTTGACGCCGATCACGATGGTGCGGTCAACTTCGCCCTTGGCCGGGGCAGAGATGATAACCTTCTTGGCACCAGCGTCGATATGCGGCTGGCACTTTTCGCGGCTGGTGAACACACCGGTGCTCTCGATCACGACGTCGACACCGAGGTCCTTCCAGGGTAGCTTGGCGGGGTCTTTTTCCGTGTAGCCCTTGATGACTTTGCCGTTGACAATCAGATTGCCGCCGTCGACTTCCACCGTGCCGGGGAACTTGCCGTAGTTGGAGTCATAGCGCAGCAGATGCGCCATGGTGTTGACGTCACCCAGGTCGTTGAAGGCTACGATCTCCGCATCCGGATACGATTCGAATGCGATGCGCAGCACCTGGCGCCCAATGCGGCCAAAGCCATTGATACCGATTCGGACAGCCATGTCTACAATCCTTTCGTTTTGTACAGGTGGGTGTTTACCAACTCCGGTAAACAGCCTGCGACCGTTTCACAAGGCTCCAATTATCAGGCGACCCCTTGCCGGGTGGCCTGGTAGTTGGCATAGGCGGCGGATAGTACATTTGCCAGCTTGGTTGGATCGTGCCGCCAGGGATAGAGCGTGTCGGTAAGGTCTGCATAGACAATGCCGTAGCGATGGACGATTTCGTGATGAGCATCTGCTGGCAACACGTAATGGGTATTCTCGCCCGCATTTTCCTGCGGGAAGTGGTTGTTAGCCACGACAAGATGGAACAGGCGCGGCCCAACGTGCCTCTCCAGTGCCAACACGTGCTCCGCAACTGTGAAACCGTCGGTCTCGCCGGGCTGGGTTGCAACATTGCAGACGTACACACGCAGCGCATTGCTGGCCCGGATCGCCTCAGCAATCCCGTCGATCAAGAGTGTGGGCAGAATACTGGTGAACAGACTACCCGGCCCAATGACGACAAGGTCAGCGGCAAGAATGGCCTGCACGCTCTTTGGATAGGCGCGGGCATGGGGCGGCTGCAGGTAGACCCGCTCGATGCGACCACCAAGTTCGGTGATCTGGGATTCGCCGGTAATCTGGTGCAGCGTGTTATCCTGCGGATGCCAGATCTCGCCACAGAGTGTGATGTCATCCAGGGTTGCAGGCAGGACACTCCCCTGAACGGCCAGCACGCGCTCGGTTTCCTGCAGGGCCTGTTCCATACTGCCGGTGATGTCGGACAGGGCGGTGATGAAGAGATTGCCAAAGCTATGGCCATCCAGGTCGCCTGAACTGAAGCGATACTGAAAGAGCTGCGTCATTAGATCCTCATCATCAGCCAACGCTGCAATGTTGTTGCGCAGGTCGCCCGGCGGCAGGATGCCCATCGCGCGGCGAAGCCGACCGGAACTCCCACCGTTATCGGCTACTGTGACGATGGCGGTAAGATTGCCGGTCAGGTGTTTCATGCCTCTGAGCACGCTGGGCAGCCCTGTTCCGCCGCCGATTGCCACCACCTTCAAGCCGCGTTGTACGTGGTCGCGCTCTCCGGTCGGTTCCAGGTGCGTCTGCGGCTGCAAAGCCGCCGTCTCCATGGTGCGACGCAGCATCACTATCGCTGCTCCAAGCAATATGACCCCAATTGCGCTGGCCAGCAGCATACGGAACACAGCAGGAAGAGGTCTCAGTAGAATAACCGAGACGATGTCAGTGGCTGGCTGTACCTGATAAAGCGCGCCAAGTGGCTCTGCCAGCGCGATGATCAGGAAGATCACCCCCATTCCAAGCAGGAACAACCAGCGTGGTCGTTCGAGCAAGGGGACTAGCCAATGCCTGACACCCCTGAATCTGCTGTGCATATCGCCAGCGAAACCCTGTCAATGACCGCAGACAATCCAGAGTGTAGAGTAACATGAGGCTGCAGTGCCTGTCAAAGCTTGCAGGCTGATTCTTGTCCTGATTTGGCCTGCCTAAAAGCAGAAGACCTCACCGGTGGCTTGTGACAGACCCTCGGCCATGTTAAAAAGAGGGCTGGACGCCTGTGCGGAAAGGAAGGTTGCAGCGATGGCTAGTTTTGAATTGATACGTCGTCTGGCCAAGAGCAACGGCGGGAAGATCCTGCTGCTTGTCATGGATGGCCTGGGCGGTTTGCCGCGCGAACAGGGCGGGCCGACTGAACTGGAAGCAGCCCATACGCCCAACATGGATCGCCTGGCGCAGGAAGGGGCGGTGGGCCTGAGCATTCCTGTGGCGAGAGGAATCTCTCCGGGGAGTGGCCCGGCGCATCTGGCGCTCTTTGGCTATGATCCGGTTGAGTTTGAAGTGGGGCGGGGGGTTCTGTCCGCTTTTGGCGTGGGGTTGGAGCTTGGGCCGACGGATGTTGCGGCACGCGGCAATTTCTGTACGGTTGATGCCAATGGCTTGATCACCGATCGCCGGGCCGGGCGTATCCCGACCGAGGTCGGTGAGCAAATGATCGCATTGCTGCGCGGTATCAAGCTGCCCGGTGTGGAGATCGAACTGAGTGTTGAGAAGGAATACCGATTTGTTTTCGTGCTGCGGGGTGAAGGGCTGAACGCGGCGGTTAGTGACACCGATCCGCAGGCTACCGGCGTGGCGCCGTTGCCCGCCAGAGCATTGCGGCCAGAAGCCGCCTCTACGGCTGACCTGATCAACCAGTGGATCGACCGGGCCAGGGAAGTGCTCAAGGATCAACATCCCGCGAACATGCTTACGCTCCGCGGCTTTGCCATGGACCCAAACCTGCCCAAGATGCAGGATGTCTTCAAGCTCAAGCCAGCGTGTGTAGCGGTCTATCCCATGTACAAGGGCGTGAGCAAACTGGTCGGGATGGACGTGATCCAGACAGGAGATCACGACAGCACAGAAGATGAATTTCGCAAGGCCGCCGAGATCTGGGATCAGTATGACTTCGTGTTCTGCCATATCAAGTACACAGATAGCCGGGGTGAGGACGGCAACTTCGACGCCAAGGTGAAGGTGATCGAGGGGGTCGATGCGGCGCTGCCTATTCTGCTTGATCTCAAACCGGATGTGCTGATTATCACCGGCGACCATTCGACACCGGCAAGCTATAAAGCACATAGCTGGCATCCTGTGCCAACACTGCTATGGGCGCCGGGGGTGATTCTGCCCGATCGCGCTCAGGCGTTCGGGGAGCGGGAGTGTCTGGTAGGGGGCCTGGGGCAGTTCCCCGCGACCGATCTAATGCCGCTGGCGCTGGCTCATGCCCGGCGGCTGGAGAAGTTTGGGGCCTAAGGGGAAAGATCGGGGCTTCTCAACCGTTCAGCCGGCAGCGTCCTGGCCGTCAGGATGCTGTCGGCTGATTCTCCGTAGTGCCCAGGAACTGATTGCGATCAATGCGATCGCTCCTGCCGCGGTAAACAGGCCAAGATTGAGAGCCGTATCGAACCAGAACTTCTCCGGGAAGAGGCGAATAAGTGTGTCTGAATACTCGAAGCGCCACGTGCCATCGGCAAAGAAGAGGTGGTGAAATCCCTCGAAGAACTGATCCCAGCGAAGGACAGCCAAACCAAGCAGTACAGCCAGGACGCTGAGCATTAGAATGCCACCCTGGCTAATGGCCTTGAGTAACACAATTCGTGTAGTCATATCCCCAAACACAAACACCACAACACACACCACAGAAAACACAAACAACACAACACCAACACCAAAAACACCCCTCAAAGCCAACACCACATCCTCCAAATGACGCAACTCCCGCGCATTATACAGCGCCACACCACCAGAAAAACTCATAGCCATCAAACACGCAGAACTCCACCCACCAGCACGAAGACACCCAACAGTTTCCACAGCATAAGCCAAGCGCTCCTCAAACGTAAACCCATAGCCATCCGGCGGAAAATCCGACCGACCATACTCCAAAGCCATATACCCCTCAGTCAGCGCCAGTTGAACTCCGACAACAAGCAACCCCACCGGCACCGCAACAACAACACCCAGCGCCAGATACCGCACCACAGGCACCATCACAGCCCTCCCAACACCGAAATTCCCCATACCAACAAAAGCAACACCGGCATCCAAGCAACACGCCCAAGCGATCGGCTACCGCCGTGCACCCACACACCCAAAATGGCAACAGCCAACAATAACCCACCCAGAACACCAAATGTCGCTGTTACACCAAGAACAGGCAGCATATAGAGCACAGGAACCAACGCTCCCAGCACACTTCCCACTGTAGACCATGCATAGACCTGACCCGCATAACGACCCGCCTGCCCAGCATCCACAAGAACAAGCCGAATCGCATATAGCGGTACACAGCCCAACACCGACACAGGAACAGCAAACAACACCATCACCACTGAAGGGACCGCAACCACCAGCGGCAGAGACAGCCCACCAACAGCCGGCACAATGACCCGCGCCATATACGGCACAAGTCCGCTCAACAGCCCCGCCCAAGCCACAAGCCCATATAATTGAAGCGGAGCCGGAGAACGATCAGCCAGACGCCCCCCATAAAAGTAGCCTGCTGCCAGATACAGCAGAACCAGACCAATCACACTTGCCCACACCAGATTGCCAGTGCCAAAGGCACTCCCCAGCAATCGGGACGCTGAGAGTTCTATACCCAGCGTCACCACTCCACTGAGCAGCACCGTCAGAAAGAGCAAGAAAGTAGAGAATCGAGAAGACACAACACCCATCAGAGTTCCAGAATTAGACCAACCTGGCCATGCAAGCTAGTACAGAGGCTGACTCAACACAGCGGAGAGATCGTCTCCTGCACGTACAACATAAGTAGGCACATGAAACGTCGCCAGGCGAGCCTGCGTAGCAGTAGTATCCACAGTACCGCCAAAGCTAACCGGATCAAGCAGGACAGCAACCAGGCGAATGCCACGCCGGGAAAGCGTATGTGCCTCTCGCACCCAACCTTCGGTCTGATCAGCGGTAATCAGGATGACGGTCGTCCCGCGTCCCAGATACTCTGTATTGAGACTGAGCATGTGCTCCAGATCGAAGTCGCTACCACTCTTGACCACTGCCAGCAGTTCCAGAATCTGACCAAGTTGGCGCTGGCTGCGATCAGCATGCAGCACTTCGCGGTGCGGCCCATACGTGACCAGACCCAGATTACGCCCCTTATCAAGAAAATGCCGGGCAATCGAAGCTGCAATAATAACACCATACTCCTCCGTAGATGGAGGGAGATAGAAAGGAGTCACCGCGTAGTCAAAACCGGCACTATAAGCGCGAGCGCCAGGCAACTCGACCAGCGAACTAGCTGAGAGATCGAGAAAGATCCACACATCCGCCAGTGGATCCAGCTCAAATTCCTTGACCAGCAGGCGGCTCTTACGAGCTGTGCTACGCCAGTGAATCCGGTTGAAACTATCACCGGGTGCATAGTCGCGAACCCCAGCCGCATTGGTAGTTACAAAGTGTGTCCGCCGCCGCTGAGCATCACCGCCGGAAAGAAGGCCGCTAGGCAAGGCGAAATCATCAATAGGAATCGTAGCCGGGTAGACAATGATCT
Source organism: Anaerolineae bacterium (assembly GCA_013178165.1). Lineage (NCBI taxonomy): Bacteria > Bacillati > Chloroflexota > Anaerolineae > Anaerolineae bacterium. Next base: position 1,761 of record JABLXG010000027.1, on the reverse strand, counting down.
TTGAGGTTGCAGCAACAGTACGCGTAAGACGGAACAACCCGAACGGATCACCGCTGGCCACCGTCACCGGCCCCAGTTGATATTCTCCGCGCACTGTGCAGATAGTCCTGGTCTCCCACCGGTAACGCGCCTTTGGAAGCAATGCCGGTACCACCTGACTGGCATGGTAGCCCGGCAAAGTCGAGTGATCCAGGACCTCCAGCCATAGTTTGGGCAGGAGACCAGTGTTCATAACTTCAAAACGCTCACCAAACTCGTTGCCAACCTGAGCACGCCGCGCAACTGTACGCCGCCTGATCCGCACCCACGACACACCTGCCCATGAAAGCACAAACGACGCCAGCAACAGTCCGCCGAGTACATACGCGATCGTGAACATGATCGGACGACCGCTCAGCAGACCTGCCAGCAGTACAGCTATCAGCAGGATGTAGATCGCGATACGTCGGTTACTCATAGCTCAGGGGCATCTCAGCGCCGCGCCCCGATGGTCGCGCCTGGCACCGGCACTGTGGCAAGGATGTCCCGGACAATCGCCTGAGCGGAGATATCTCGAATCCGCGCTGTAGGGCCAACAATGATCCGGTGAGCAAGGGTAGCTTCCGCCAGAGCTTTGATGTCATCAGGCTGGACGTAGTCGTGGCCAACACTGGCCGCCCGGGCCTGCGCGGTACGGTAGAGAGCCAGAGCACCGCGCGGGCTGGCGCCCAGATAGACATCCGGGTGGCGACGGGTAGCCGTGACCAGATCAATGATGTACTGCTTGATTTCTGGCGCAAGATACACATCACGGATGGCCTGCTGGGCAGCCAGAAGCTCCTGCACACTGACAACCTGCTGGATGAGATTCACCGGATGTTCGTACTGCTGCGAATCCAGCATGGCGATCTCTTCCTGAGGAGACGGGTAGCCCAGCTCGATGCGCAGTAGAAAACGATCCAGCTGTGCCTCAGGGAGGGGAAACGTCCCTTCGTACTCGATGGGATTCTGAGTCGCCAACACCAAGAAGGGAGGCCCCAGACGATAGGTTCGACCATCAACTGTGATCTGGTGCTCTTCCATCGCCTCCAGGAGGGCAGCCTGGGTTTTCGGCGTAGCGCGGTTAATTTCGTCGGAGAGCACGATCTGCGCCATGATCGGTCCGGGGCGAAACTCAAACTCCATTGTCTTCTGGTTGTACACCGAGACGCCCGTGACATCGGTGGGGAGCATGTCCGGCGTGAACTGAATACGGCTGAAGGTACACCCGATTGACTTTGCCAGTGCGCGGGCCATCATCGTTTTGCCCACACCGGGAACATCTTCGATGAGAATGTGACCATTGCAGAGCAGGCCGAGCGTGGTCAGACGGATCTCGTTGCGCTTGCCGATAATCACATTGCTGACGTTGTTGATGATTTGCTCTGCTACCCTCTGCACAATATTCATGCAGAAACTCCTTATCAACCAGTTCCAGGTGATCCAGTCCAAGAAGCACCAGAACGCTACTGTAGCATACTTTGCCGCCGGTTGCGATAGACGTTCTGTCCCGGTAGCGCTATACCCGCCTGTGGCAGGGCTGTGAGGTAAAGGTGAGACGACAGATCAGGGGGCAGGGGGCTACCTGAGATGCTGCACCGCCGCACCGCACCGGACACGGCTGTTGCAAAGTCCGGTAGTGTATCTTTCGCGGTTGAAATTCAGATGCCGGTTGAAGGTTGCCCATCTAAGCACCAAATCGCATGTGTATTTTCTCTCAAAATGACACGCGACTTCATTCTG
>JABLXG010000026.1 GCA_013178165.1 Anaerolineae bacterium | reverse complement strand
AATGAAGTCGCGTGTCATTTTGAGAGAAAATACACATGCGATTTGGTGCTTAGATGGGCAACCTTCAACCGGCATCTGAATTTCAACCGCGAAAGATACACTACCGGACTTTGCAACAGCCGTGCCATGTTGACGCAGGGCGCGGCGCGTGTTAATCTCGCCAGTTAGGGCAATATTTATCCAGGAGCGCACCGTGTTACAAGACTTCTATCCCATTGGCATCCTGATCCTGGTGGTGACGTTGCTCACGGCGGTGGTGCTGGTACTCTCCCGGCTGCTGGGGCCGTACCGCCCCAACCGGCGCAAGCTGATGCCGTACGAGAGCGGCATGGACCCTATTGGTCCGGCGGTGCGGCGCATGCCGGTCAAGTTCTACCTGACTGCCGTGATGTTCATCCTGTTTGACGTAGAAGTGATCTTCTTTCTGCCCTGGGCGGTTATCATGCGCCGCATGGGTCTCTTTGGCCTGATCGAGATGGTGATCTTCACGGCGATCCTGCTGGTAGGTTATGCTTACATCTGGCGCAAAGGAGCCTTGCAATGGGACTGACATCGCTGCCAAACAAGACTGGCCTGCCGGGTGTTGTGACGACCACCCTGGAGGAGATGGTCAACTGGGCGCGGACCGGCGCCATGTGGCCGCTGGGCTTTGGCCTGGCCTGCTGCGCGATTGAGATGATGAGTACCCAGGCCAGCACCTACGATCTCTCCCGCTTTGGTATGGAACTGATGCGGCCCAGCCCGCGCCAGGCCGATATGATCATTGTGGCCGGGCGCGTGACGCGCAAGATGGCCCCGGTCGTGCGCCGCCTGTACGACCAGATGCCCGAACCCAAGTGGGTGCTGGCGATGGGCGATTGCGCCAGCTGTGGCGGCATTTTCAACAACTATGCCACCGTGCAGGGCGTGGATGAAATCCTGCCTGTTGACGTCTATGTGGCCGGCTGCCCGCCCCGCCCGGAACAACTCATCCACGGCATCCTGACCCTGCATGAAAAGGTGCGCAACGAGCCGCTCTCCAAGTGGTTCGGCGAGCCGGCTCAGTCTATCCGGGTTGAGTAAGCATCCCTGATCCGCCAGCAACAACAGAAACAGCCGACAGGTGGAACGTATGCAACCGAAAAGAGACCCTGTAACCAGCCTGCGGGAGGCCTTCCCGGATGCGATTCAGGAAGTGGTGGAATTCCGCGGGGAAACCACTGTATATGTAACTCCCGCTGCGCTGCCTGAAGTCGCCCGCTTTCTGCGCGATGGTGATGGTTTGCTGTTCAACTTCCTGGTCAGTGTGGTAGGGGTGGATTACCTGCCGGAGCAGCCGCGCTTCGCGGTGGCCTATCACCTGTATTCACTGCTCTACGGCCATCAGCTCCGGCTAAAGGTGCGGCTGAACGAGGATGAGGCCGTACCTTCTGTGACGCCGATCTGGCCCACCGCCAACTGGCAGGAGCGCGAGGTCTACGACATGTTCGGCATCCCGTTCACCGGCCACCCCGACCTGCGACGCATCCTGATGCCGGTGGACTGGGATGGCCACCCGCAGCGCAAGGACTATCCGCTCGGTTACGAAACGGTCCAGTTTTCCTTCAACTTTGACGAGATCGAACGGAACAAGCCCTACGCCAAGGGGTAGTGTTGTGTGTTGAGTCCTGAGCTGGGCGTGGCGGGAAAATGCGGACCTGACGGCCTGGAACTGACAACCTTTAACCTGGAGCGAGGCGACCAATGACCATTGCCCCGGAGATGATCAAGTGGGAAGGCACGCTGGAGGACCTGGCGCATCTGGTTTCGCCCAGAGCCTTGACCGGCGAAACGGTGCTCCTCAACATGGGGCCGCAGCACCCCAGCACGCATGGCGTGTTGCGGTTGTTGCTGGAACTGGAAGGCGAAACCATCATCAACACTGTGCCGGACATCGGTTACCTGCACACCGGCATTGAGAAAAACATGGAGGCCAAGCGCTATGAGCAGGCGATCACCATGACCGATCGCATGGACTACCTGGCTCCCATGAGCAACAACCTGGTCTTCTGTCTGGCTATTGAGAAGCTGGTCGAGCTGGATGTCCCGGAGCGCGCCCAGGTGATCCGCGTCCTGATGGCCGAACTGACCCGCCTCAACAGCCATCTGGTCTGGCTGGGCACGCACGCCATTGATGTCGGCGCGATGAGCATGCTGCTCTACTGCTTCCGCGAGCGCGAGCAGATACTGGAGCTATTCGAGATTGTCTCCGGCCAGCGCATGATGAGCACTTATATCCGCCCCGGCGGTGTGTGGCGCGATTTGCCGCCGGCCTTCATGCCAGCGCTGGAACGTTTCCTCGATTACTTCCCGGCTCGCGTGGATGAGTACGAAGCGCTGCTCACCAACAACCCGTTGTGGATCGACCGTACCCAGGGCATTGGTATCATCACGCCGGAGGATGCCATCGCCATGGGGTTGGGCGGGGCCATCCTGCGCGCCAGCGGGGTCAATTTCGACGTGCGCAAGGCCGTGCCCTATTCCGGCTACGAGACCTACGACTTCAACGTGCCGCTGGGCATTCACGGCGATACCTACGATCGCTACCTGGTGCGCATCCAGGAGATGCGCGAGAGCCTGAAGATCATCCGCCAGGCCGCCGACCGCCTGAAAAAGCTCAAAGGCCCCTTCCGCAGTGACAACCGCAAGTTCGTGCCGCCCCCGCGTTCGGAACTGGGGCGCAGCATGGAAGCCGTCATCCATCACTTCAAGCTGTGGACGGAAGGCTTTAAGGCTCCCAAAGGCGAAGTGCATGTCATGATCGAAAGCCCGCGCGGGGTGATCGCCTGTTACCTGAGCGGCGACGGCTCCAACAAGCCGCACCGTGTGCACTTCCGCACGCCTTCGTTCATCAACATTCAGGCTATCCCGATGGTCGCCAGGGGGCACCTGATCGGCGACATGGTGGCCATCATCGGCACGATGGACCCGGTGCTGGGCGACTGCGATCGCTGACGCCCGCGCCTTAGGCTCTGGCCTGATGCCCCGGTTGGCCCTGCCCACCGGGGTTTTTGTTGCCCCGTCAACGGCGGCGCAGGCGAGCCGCTTCCTCCAGGCAGGCCAGCGTGTCGGCCACCATCCGCGTCCAGGCGAAGCGCTCCAACCCTTGCCCCGTCCCCGCCGCCAGGCGATCCCGCATACCCGGCTGCAGCGCCGCCCGGAGCGTCTCCACCAGCGCCTGTTCATCCCGGTGGGGGACCAGGAAGCCGTTAACGCCCGGCAGCACTACCTCCGGATTGCCGCCTTTGGCGCTGGCGATGACCGGGGTCCCGGCCTGCAGGCTCTCCAGCAGCGTGTGGGAAAGGCCCTCGTAGCCGGAGTAGAGCACGGTATAGTCGGCGGCGCGCAACAGGACGGCCACCTGCTCGCGGGGGATACGCCCGGCCAGGGTGATGCGTTCCGCCGCGCCGCTGGCCGCTGCAATTGCCCGTAATTCGGCCAGCAGCGGCCCATCCCCGGCCACGATCAGGCGGACGTCCGGCAGGGCCGCTACCGCCCGGATCAGCGGGCCAATTCCCTTCCAGGCGGTCAGGCGGGCGACAGACAGCAGGATAGGCGTCCGCAGCGGCAGGCCGAGCGCGGCGCGGGCCTCCGCCTGGCTGAGGGTCGGGCGCGCCTGATCTGCCGGGGGCAGGGCGTTGTAGATCACCTGTACGCGCTCCTCTGCGACCCCCCAGCCGACGACCATGCGCTTGAGGTATTCGCTGGGCACGATCACCCGGTCAGCGGTACGGACGTCGCGCCTACGCAGGGCCTTGATCGCGCTGACGGCAGGGCCATAGGCGCGGCTCTGGAAGTCATCCACGTCTTCCATCGCCGGGATCAGCCCCAGCCGGACGCAACGCTCCCAGGCCTGGTCGCCGACGATCTTCAGGACGCGCGGCAGCCGCCCGGCGCCCCACAGGGGCAGGCCGGTCGTGTGCTGGTAGATCAGGTCAGCCCAGCCCAGCAGCGGGCGGGCGGCAAGCCCGTAGGCCGCGTAAGCCAGCGGGCGCAGGGCGCGGCTTCGGCGGGGGATACGGCGGACGGGATAGCCGTACTCGTCATCGCGGGGGGTGGGGTCGCCAAAGGTCAGCAGGCGCACGGTGTGACCGGCGGCCTGCACTTCCGGCAGCAGGCCGTGCAGGTAGGTCGCCGGGCCGCCCGGTTCAGGGTGAAAGATTCCGGTGGCGATAAAGAGGCGCATGGGGTAACAGCTCCCGGAGGCAGGTACGATGCAGACCGCGCAGCTATAGTCGCAGGCCGCGCAGATGCAGGGCGGCGGTAATCCGGGCGAAGACTTCGTCCGGTCCTGGCGTGGCGTCCACGGCCACCCAGCGCTCCGGTTCCTGTTGCATCATGGTCTGGTAGCCTGCGTAGACTCGCCGGTGAAAATCCAGGGCCAGCCGGTCCAGCCGGTTCAATTCCGCCTGGCTCTGCTTGCGGCCCAGCCCAACTTCTGGCGGGCAGTCCAGATAGATGGTGATATCGGGCTTCAGGCCGCCGGTGGCAAAGGCTGTGATCTGGCGCAGGGCGGCCAGGTCCAGTCCGTGGCCGTAGCCCTGGTAGGCCAGCGTGGAATCGTAGAAGCGGTCGCACAGCACGGTACGGCCTGCCGCCAGGGCTGGGCGGATCACCTCCCGGACGTGCTGGGCACGCGCCGCGCTGAAAAGCAGCGCCTCTGCCTCCGGGGCCATGACCGCCCCCTCCGGGCGGTTGAGCAGGATATCGCGCACCTGCTCGCCGATGAGCGTGCCGCCCGGCTCACGGGTGGCTAGAACATCCACCCCGGCGGCCTGCAGGGCGGCAACAACGCGCTGAAACTGGGTGGTCTTGCCGGAGCCTTCCGGCCCTTCAAACGTGATGAACACGTGGGATTTCCCTTTTCAGGCGCGGCCTCCTCTTCCCCTGCCCGGCTGGCATACCGGTCATGGAAGAGGAGGCCGGCAGGCGGTCCAACTGCATCGCGGGTAGGCGCGGGGTGCTTACCCTGTATCGCGGGAGATACGGACGTGGCGCTGCGGTTCCTTGCCCAGGCTGAGGCTGATCAGGTTGGCCTGGCGGGCCAGCTCATGCTGCCGCCGCCGGATGTAGGGCGGCTGCGGCTCCAGATCGACCTCTGTCGCACCGGTCATGATCTCGGCGATGGCTTCCTCGGCCTCACGCAGGCCAGCCGTCAGCGGGTCCTGGCTGTGCCGTTCCAGCTGGAAGACGTCGATCAGGAAGTTCTCCATCTGGGTGACGGTATTGGCGCGCAGGACGTAGATCGGCATGCCGCGCCGTTCGGCGTCCACAATCAGCTTGGGACGGCGGCGGTAGTAGTTTTTGAGCGTGAGCACTGCCTGGGCCTGTTCGACATCAGTCTCGATCAGCAGCGGCAGGTTCAGGCGGCGGGCGGCCTGTTGCAGCCGGTTGCGGGCCACGCCATGCACGTAGACGTGCAGCGTGGGCAGGTCGCGCGGGCTGCCGCCCGCCTGGACTGGCTCAAAGACCGGCCGGGAACGGGCGGTGCCATTGCGCGGACGGCGACCGCCCTCGCGCTCCGGCGCGGCGACCGCACTGTAATCCGGCTGTTCGGTGGTCGTGCGGATTTCGCCGCTAGGGGTGCGGACCCGTTTTTCCACCGGCAGCGGACGCCCGCGCAGGGCGGCGTCAACCGCTGCGGCGACATCCTTATGCACCACCAGGCTGTCACGCGTCTGCAGTTCAACCAGCACATCGAAGGTCGGCGGCGAACGGCGCTCCAGGACGGTCTTCTGCGTCCCGCGGCGGCGTGCTTCCTCATCGGAGAGCGTGACCGATTCGATGCCGCCAACCAGGTCGGAAAGCGTCGGGTTGAGCAGCAGGTTGCCCAGCGTGTTGCCGTGCGCTGTGCCGATCAACTGCACACCGCGCTCGGCAATCGTCCGGGCGGCCACCGCCTCCAGCTCACGGCCAATCTCGTCGATCACGATCACTTCGGGGTTGTGGTTCTCCACCGCTTCGATCATGACTTCGTGCTGCAGGTCCGGGCGGGCCACCTGCATGCGGCGGGCACGCCCCACCGCCGGGTGTGGCACGTCGCCATCGCCGCCGATCTCGTTGCTGGTGTCGACAATCACGACGCGCTTCTTCTCCGCCAGGACACGCGCCGCCTCCCGCAGCATGGTCGTCTTGCCCACGCCGGGCGGGCCGAGGATCAGCAGGCTCTTGCCGCTTTCGATCAGGTCCTGGATGATGTCGATGGTGCCGTAGACGGCGCGACCCACGCGGCAGGTCAGCCCGACCACCTCGTTGCGGCGGTTGCGGATGGCGCTGATGCGGTGCAGCGTGCGCTCAATCCCGGCGCGGTTGTCCAGGTCGAAGTCACCCAGCCGCTCGACGACATACTCGATCATGACCGGCGTGACTTCTTGATCGGAAAGCGGGTATTCGCCGTCAACGAAGCGGGCGGTCGGGATGCGCCCCAGGTCCAGGATAATCTCCAGCAGGTCATCGGGGCGGCCCAGCTCATCCAGACGGTAGCGGATGGCGGTCGGCAGGACACCCCGCAGTTTTTCCAGGTCGTCAGTAATCCGGCGTTCCAACGTGCTCCACACTTTCTTAGCCGGTCACCCTGCTCCGGCCAGTATTACATTACAACGGACTCATTCCGGTGCACGCCAGCGGGCGGCTCAGCAACGGCTGGTCGGCCTGCCGGGCAGGTGCATACTCCCGTGAACGGACGGCAGCGGCGCGAAAGCCGGATGCTCGATCCGCGCCGCGGTGTGGCGGACAAGCACCGTCTGGCGCGCCCAGGGTGCAAACCCCAGGTCGGTCAGCACCCCGCTCAACCAGCCCTGATACTGGCGCACGCAGCAGTAGACCGGCAGGCGTTCCGCGCGTTCCAGCGCCCACAACAGCGCCGCGAAGACCTGCACGGCAGTGGCGGTATCCTCCAGCAGCAGGTACGGCTTGACATAGATGCCCCGCGCACCGGCGCTGACCGCCAGGTAAGCCCGCACCTCGCCCCCGGCCATGTAAACCAGCCCCTGCGTATCCGGCACTGGATCGGCTTTGTGAGCCAGCCGTGGGACGGTCTGCGCGTGCAGGAAACGGATGGCCGCAGCATCGCTGGCCGTCGCCGGATGCAGGATGACCGCCGGTCGGGGCTGTGGCAGCGGGCGCGGATCACGCCGCCAGATATCCTGCCGGGCGTAGGAGGCGAACCCGGCCCGGCGCAGGGCCTCAAAGACTGCGCTGTTTTCGTCGACTTCGGCGTGCAGGTTATGCGCTCCGCGCGCCCCGGCGGTTTGCAGCAGCGTATCCAACAACAGCAACCAGACGCTTTCCTGGCCGGGTGTGTATTCCTCCGGGAGGGCTGGCGCGACAAAAACGATGTGCGCATCAGGGCTGCCTGGCTCATGCCGTAGCTGCCCGAAGGCCCGCTCCCCGGCGTAGCGGACGACCACCGTTGGGGTGCCAAAGTGGCCCAGGGGCAGCCGGGACAGCGTGGCGTCACTCAGGGTATGCAGCCCGCGCGACAGGTAACTCGCACTGTCCATGCTGATGCCGCGCGCTTTGAGGCGTTGGATCAGGGGCAGATCACCAATGGTAAACGCCCGTGCTTCAGCCTCGTGGTTGAACAAGGCGTGCCCTCAACTGCTCAAACCCGCAAAAAACGATAGGGCGAAAACCTGACTGCTTCGCCGGGCAACCGCGTCGCGGGCCAGATTGGCGTGCGTTCCTGCCTCAAATTGTACCTATCCAGGGCGCAGTTGACAATGATCGGGCGCACCCGCGCGTCAGCGACCTATCAGCATGTCCGGTAGAGGTCCCACAGGGCGGCCAGGCATGTCTCCAGCCGGGCGGCCAGCGGACCGGGTGGGCCACTGGTCACGTCGTCCTCGTTCTCAAAGACGACATAGGGCACGCGGAACCCTTTCACGGTCAGCCAGTATGGATCAGCGGCGCTGAAAGCCGCCCAGTCGCTCTCTTTGTACAGGCGCTCCAGCTTGGAGTCCGGCAGGGCGTGCTGCAGAATGCTGTCCGGGCGGTCAGGGTTGAAACGGCGGCGGTTCTTGCGCTGCGATTCGGCATAGCTCACGTCAATGTATAGCACTGCCGCCCGCCGCAGGATGTCATCTGAGAGGTGCTGGAAGGCCGCGGCAAAGCCGCCGTGTTCTGCTCCGCGCGCGAACTCGATGATCACGGTGTTCTGCTCGTGGAAAGTCGGGAAGTCGCGCAGCAGACGGGCGTATTCCAGACTGATCCGCTCGATCAGCACATGCCACAGGACGTTGTCCACAAAGTAGCCCTCTGGCGTCGTGTGCAGGCGGGGATGGCCCAGCCGCTCCAGGATGTCATCCTCCTCCAGCCAGGCCCACAGCATGGGGAAGTCGTCGATCTCGCGGAAGCCGCCGATGTGAAAGCGGCGGGCGCGCTCCTCAAACGGGATGTGCTTGAGGAAGTCGATGATCTCGCTCTTGCCGGCGGCAGGCCGGGCGATCAGGATCAGAATGTCGAAGACGTTGAGGGCCATGTGGGGCCTCCCTGTGGCTGGCGGGCGATCATACGCGGCGATTGTAAGGCCAGCAGGGCGCTCGCTCAAGGGTAGAATCGTCCGCCCCGCCGCAGCGGACGAACCGGGCCATGCGACGGGGCGGCAGGATTAGCAGCCCGGATAGGCGAAACAGGCGTCAGGCCAGCGCCTCATGGGCGGTACGGGCGATGATCTCGTCCTGCAGCGCCCGGCCCAGATCGCAGAAATAGTCGCTGTAGCCGGCGACACGCACGATCAGGTCGCGGTACTGCTCCGGGTGCTGCTGGGCGTCCCGCAGTGTGGCCGAATCGACCACGTTGAACTGAATGTGGTGCCCATCCATCCGGAAGTACGTCCGCACCAGCTGCACCAGTTTGTCTAGGTCGTCATCGCTGGCCAGCACCTGTGGCGTGAAGCGCTGGTTGAGCAGTGTGCCGCCGGTGCGCACGTGATCCATCTTGGCCGCGGAACGCAGCACGGCGGTCGGGCCGTGGCGGTCCATGCCCTGTACCGGCGAGATGCCTTCTGAAAGCGGCTGCCAGGCCCGGCGGCCATCCGGCAACGCGCCGATCACGGAGCCGAAGTAAACGTGACAGGTGGTGGGCAGCAGGTCGATGCAATAGCGCCCGCCCCGGGTGTTGGGCCGCCCGTCAATGGCGTTGAAATAGGCCTCAAACACGCGCACCATAATCGCATCGGCGTAGTCGTCATCGTTGCCGTACTTGGGTGTGCGGTTGAGCAGGAGCTGCCGCTCGCGCTGATGGCCTTCAAAGTCCTCGGCCAGGATGGCCAGCAGGGCGTCCATCGAGAACGTGCGCTGCTCGAAGACATGGTATTTGAGGGCGGCCAGCGAATCGGTGATCGACCCCAGCCCTACACCCTGGATGTACGAGGTGTTGTAGCGCGCCCCGCCATCGTGGTAGTCCTTGCCGGTGGCGATGCAGTCGTCGATTAGCAGGGAGAGGAACGGTGCGGGCATATACGTGGCGTACAGCCGCTCGATAACGTTATTGCCGCGAATCTTGATGTCGATGAAGTAACGGAGCTGGCGCTCAAAGGCGGCGAAAAGCTCTTCAAAGCTGGTGAAGTGGCGCGGGTCGCCGGTTTCCAGTCCGATGCGCTTTCCCGTACGCGGGTCGACGCCGTTATGCAGGGTGATCTCCAGCACTTTGGGCAGGTTGAAGTAACCGGTCAGGTTGTAGTTCTCTTTGCCAAAGGCGCCGGTTTCCACGCAGCCGCTGGTGCCACCGTTGCGGGCGTCGATGATCGACTTCCCGGCGCGGATCATCTCCTGAATGACAGCATCGGTGTTGAAGATCGACGGCTGCCCGAAGCCGGTGCGGATGATCCGCGCGGCCCGCTTGATGAAGCGATCTGGGCTTTTCTTGCTGACCTGGATCGACGAACTGGGCTGCAGCAGGCGCATCTCCTCGATCACATCCAGCAGCAGGTAGGTGACTTCGTTGACGCCATCGGAGCCGTCGGGCTTCAGGCCGCCCAGGTTGATCTGGGCGAAGTCGGTATAGGTGCTGCTCTCGGCAGCGGTCACGCCGACCTTGGGCGGGGCGGGCTGGTTATTGAACTTGATCCAGAAGCAGTGCAGCAACTCCTCAGCCATCTCGCGGGTGAGTGTGCCGTCGGCCAGGCCCTGCCGGTAGAAAGGCTCCAGGTGCTGGTCAAGCCGTCCGGGGTTGAAAGCGTCCCACGGATTGAGTTCGGTGGTCACGCCCAGATGCACAAACCAGTAGTATTGCAGCGCCTCCCAGAAATCGCGGGGGGGATGAGCCGGAACATGCTCGCAGACGGCAGCGATGCGCTCCAGTTCCTGCTTGCGGCGCAGATCGGCGGTCTGCGCGGCCAGCTCGCGGGCGCGTTCGGCGTGCCGCTCCGCAAAGCGAATCAGCGCCTGCGCGGCGATGCGCATCGCCTTGAGTTGCTCCTGGCGGGCGTAGGCCTGCGGGTCATTCAGGTAATCCAGGCTGGCCAGGCGAGCGTCGATCTCGGCGATGAAGTCCAGCATGCCTTTGTGATAAATCTTGTCGTCCAGCACGGTGTGGCCGGGAGAGCGTTGCTCCATGAACTCGGTGAAGACGCCCGCCTCATACGCGGCGATCCATTCCGGCGTCATCTCCCGCAGGATCATCTCCCGCATGGTTTTGCCCCGCCAGAAGGGGATGATCTCATCCGCGTAAAGCTGGAAGGTCTCCGGCCTGACGGCGAACGAGATTTTCTCCCGCGTGTTAAGGATATCTAGGTCGGCCAGCGAATGGCAGCATAGCTCCGGGTAGGTGGGGGTGGCTTTGGGGGCTGGACCCTTTTCCCCGACAATCAGCTCGTCGTCCTGGATGCAGATGGCCTTGTGCTCCAGCAGGTAGGCGAAAGCTCGCGCCCGCTGTACCGGGACGGAGCACCGCTCGGTCTCCTGCTGGTAGAAGCGGGTCATCAGCAGGGCGCGCTCCGGGGAGAGGGTGGGCCGGGCTTCCAGGCTGCGCTGGCGGAGCCGGGCGACACGTTCGGTCATGGGCATAGGCGTCATCCTCCTATTTTGACGGCCAGGCCGCAGGCCTCCAGCCGGCGTTGCAATTCGGCCATGTGCGCTGCCGGGGGCGGGTCAGTCGGCGGCAGTGGATCAGGGCGGGCCAGGCGGGCGTATTTATCGGCCCCCATGCGGTGGTAAGGCAGCAGGTCAACCTGCTTGACGGCCGGCAGCGCGCTGACATATTCCCCGATCGCGGCGATGTCAGCGGGATCGTCGTTCAGGCCGGGGATGACCGGGACGCGGATGATGATGCGGCTCCCGGCAGCCGCCAACCGTTCCAGGTTGTGCAGAATGAGTTCGTTGTCTGCACCGGTGAAGCGGCGGTGGCGCTCGCTATCCATTAGCTTGAGGTCGTAGAGGAAGAGATCAACATACTCGCGGACGCGCTCAAGCGCCTCTGGGGGAGCATAGCCGCAGGTGTCCAGCGCGGTATGCAGATCGCGGGCTTTGCAGGCTTGCAGCAGCGCCAGCAGGAATTCCGGCTGGAGCAGCGGCTCCCCGCCGGAAACGGTCACCCCGCCTTCCCCCTCGTAAAAGGCGGTATCGCGCAGAACTTCGGCCATGACCTCAGCGACAGTCATGGTGCGGCCTACCATCTCCCGCGCGTCGGCGTAGCAGGCAGCGACGCACGCCCCGCAGTCGTCACAGAGGGCGCGGTCGGTGACATAGCCCTGGCCGTTGGCCCGGATCGCCCCGACAGGACAGGCTTCGACGCAGGCCCCGCAGGCGATGCATCGTTCCGGGCGCAAGATGAGTTCCGGGCGCGGACGCTGGCTTTCCGGGTTATGGCACCACCAGCAGCGCAGGCTGCAGCCCTTGAAGAAGACCGTGGTACGGATGCCCGGCCCATCGTGAAGGGAGAAGCGCCTGATGTCGAAGACTGTACCGCTGATCATGGCCCAGGAATCCACGGTAGATGGCGAGGATAGCTGGCTACATTAGCGCAGATTTGGACGGGCGGCAAGCACAAATCCGCCGGGGCAGGCAAGCCTCGCCTGTGGCTGTGGCGGCGAGACGACAGGCCGCGAGCGGCGGTACTTCCGCGCCTTATCCGGCGCCTGTTCTGGCCGCGATCATCCGCTGCAGGCTCTCCTCGTCGATGATCGGGATGCCAAGCTGCTGCGCTTTGTCCAGCTTACTGCCTGCGGCCTCCCCGGCCAGCAGGTAATCGGTTTTTTTGCTGACACTGTCGGTGACTTTGCCGCCATGCAGCTGGATCAGGGCCTTGGCTTCCTCGCGTTTGAGCGTGGGCAGGGTCCCGGTGATGACGAAGGTCAGCCCGGCCAGCGCCGTGCTGCCCTGGCCGGTTGGGGCCGGTTCCTTTTCCAGGCGGACCCCTGCCGCGCGCAGTTTGGCGATCAGGCGCTGGTGGAATTCGTCGCGGAACCAGTCGTGGATGGCCTGGGCGATGTTCGGTCCAACCCCTTCGATCTGCAGCAGATCTTCCACCGAGGCGGCGGCGAGCGCGTCGATACTGCCGAACTCATCGGCCAGCGTCCCGGCCATGATCTCGCCCACGCCTTCGATGCCCAGCGCCGTGATCACGCGGGCCAGCGGGCGATGCTTGGCCGCTTCAATGCCGGCCAGCAGGTTTTCCACCTTCTTTTCCGCAAAACCTTCCAGCTTGAGCAGGTCTTCCGCCCTTAGCGTGAAGATGTCGGCTTCGTCATGGATCAACCCTTCGTCCATCAGCTGCTTGACTGTGCGCGTGCCCAGCCCTTCGATGTCCAGCGCACCGCGGCTGACAAAGAATTCCAGGCTGCGGAAGACACGCTCCGGGCAGTACGGGTTCGAGCAGAAGTAATCGACCATCCCCTCCGGGCGCACGACTGGATCGCCGGAGAATGGACAGGTCTCCGGGGGCTGGATCGGGCGCTCGGAGCCATCGCGCTCCTCCGGCACGGGGCCTTCGATGTAGGGGATCACATCCCCGGCGCGGCGGACGATCACCACATCGCCCAGGCGGATGTCTTTTTCGGCGATCCAGTCGAAGTTGTGCAGGGTGACATTGCGGATGGTCGTGCCGCCCACAAAGACCGGCTCCACCACCGCCGTTGGTTTGAGCACACCCGTCCGCCCGATGCTGAACTTGACGTCGATCAGGCGGGTTGTACCTTCTTCCGCCGGGAACTTGTAGGCAATGGCCGCACGCGGGTTCTTGTTGCCGACGACGCCCAGCGCGTCCCACAGCGCCAGATTGTTGATCTTGATCACCAGCCCGTCGATCTCGTAGTCCAGGGTGGCCCGGCGAGCTTGCCAGGCCGGGATGGCCGCGATCAGGGCTTCCAGGTCGTCGTAGTATTCCATATACGGTTCCAGGAAGCCCAGCGCCTTCAGGTACTGTAGTTGTTCCCACTGAGTAGAGGGGATGTGATCATCGCTGGAGGCGGCCACGATGCCGTAGACAAAGACGCGCAATGGGCGGGCGGCGGTTACGCGCGGGTCTTTGTTTTTCAGCGCGCCGCTGGCGGCATTGCGCGGGTTGATGAAGGGTGGCTCGCCCAGTTCGCGCTGACGGGCGTTGAGTTGCTCAAAGGCTGAAAGCGGGATGAACGCCTCCCCGCGCACCACCAGCCGCGAAGGCGGGCGCGGGCCATCCGGCATGACCGGCAGGCGCAACGGCACAGTGGGGATGGTGCGCACGTTGGGCGTGACATCGTCGCCGACCAGGCCATCGCCGCGCGTCGCGGCCAGCGTCAACAGGCCATTCTCGTAGGTCAGCACGACGGACAGGCCGTCCAGCTTGGGTTCCAGCGTGTAGTCCAGGCGTAGGCCGGGCGGCAACAACTTGCCGATGCGCTCCCGCCAGGCGCGGATCTCGTCGGCGTCGAAAGCTTTGGCCAGGCTGCCGATCAGGGCCGGGTGAGTCACCTTGCGGAATTCCGGTTGCAGGTCGGAACCGGCCCGCTGGGTGGGCGAATCGGGCGTGATCAGTTCGGGGTATTCAGCCTCGATGGCTTCCAGTTCGGCCAGCAGGGCGTCGTATTCCGGGTCGCTGATCACCGGGTCATTGAGAACAAAGTAGCGGTAGTTGTGATAGTTGATCTGGGCGCGCAGTTCGGCGGCGCGCTCGGCGAGGGTCTGGGTCATGGCGCTCACTCGCATGGCTCCACAGGGTCGCGATTGTGCCTCTATTATACGGAAAGTCGAACAAATGGGCTATCGTCCCGCAAGGCCGGGAAATGGGGAAGCAGGGCGGAGAGGCCGGGCAGGCGGGAGGCTCCCCCTTGCCTGGTTTCCCCGGCGTCTGGAGCAGACCGGCCACTGCTAATCTTTGCCTGCATCCGCCGGGTGCTTTGACGAGAGGGGGGTGTGAAGCTATTCACAATGTTGACAAGAGAAAATAAAGAATTATGATAATATAAGGATTTAGACCTGCAATATCTCATTAATTTGAAAAGGAACGACTGCATGAGTCACAAATTGCCATCCCGCAAACTGGTCATCCTCCTGCTGGTCATCGCGCTGCTGAGCAGCCTGGCCATCGCCGCCAGCGTCAGCGCCTCACACATGACCACCATGGAGGTCTGCGCCAGCCACGGTCTGGGGCCAAACTTCCAGTATGCTGAAGGGGCAGAGTCGGCGCTGATCCGCTGCCTGAACACAGCCAGCACCAGTCATAATTAAGCTTGTCGGGCGTGCTGACAACGGGACGGGGAACACCCCCGTCCCGTTTTTTTTGTTGGATCGCATAGACCATCTAATGCATGAAGGCCCTAACCTGCTCTCCTCAGGCGGGCAGATGTTGTGGTCTCACCCCTTGCCCGGCTTCATGTGTTGTCTTCCGCCGTTTGCTGCTGGTTCGCTGACATTCGCGCTGAGGCAATGCTCCCGGCGGCTGGCCTCCGACGGGGCAGTTCGCAGACCGGTCTGTCCGAACAAGCTGGTGTATGATCGGGATACCGCATACAGAGCCTGGTCGCTTCCTGTCCGGAAGACGGCCGATCTCACGGTAGATGGGGGCTGCTATGAGCGGACAACGGCTGCTATTGACGTTTATCGCGGTGTTGCTGTTTATCGTGTCGGTGGTCTGGTTTGTCCTGGAGCTGACTTCGCAAAAACCGGCAGCGGGAACGCTGCCATTGGGGCCGATCATCGCGCTGGCGGTGGCGGCTGTACTGGCCCTGCTGACACGCCTGCCTGCGGTGCTGGGGGATACCCGGCCAGGGTGGGGTACTCGACGACCCGGCCGCCGACCCTATACCCAGATGCGCCAGGCGGATCGGCCCGGGGGCGGCTCACAGGTCTTCTCCGACGACGTCGAAGTCGAGAGTCCGGCTGAGTTACCCCCCTGGCTCAAAGAGGTCACTTCCCCGGAGGATAGGCCAGGGGGGCCGGCTGACAACGTCCCGCCCATGATGGAGCCGGAGCCAGCCGCTGGCGAACCTGCCGGGAAGGAACCAGGGTCGTTTGACTGGCTGGAGGAGATGGCCCGCGAGGTCGAGGAAACAGCGGCCTCCGCTGATGAGGAGCCAGAAGCGGCTGCCGCTGAACCCGCTGCAGAGGAGCCAGCCGTCCATCGGCGCAATGGCGGTGAGGACGAAGCCGCGCCCGGCGCGCCGATCCGCTTTTCCGCTTACTATCCCCGCGAAGTCAGGCCGCAGAACTGGCAACCCCTGCGGGCTTATCTGTTCAAGGACTTTGCGATCGAGGCCGTCCGGGCTGACGCCCAGGCGCAGTTTGGCCCGCGCACCGACATCCGCGAGACAGTGCGAGAGGCGCTGGCTCCTATCCCGGAAGAGGCCCTGGTGACGACCATCCCGGACCTGCCTGGCTTTGAATTCGACCCGCCGCAGGCTTCCGCCCGCTTCCGCCGTGACTGGCGGCGCTTTGACTTCGAATTCCGGGCGGTGGATGCGCCGCTGGATACCAGCGCCGACGGACGGATCACCTTTCTGGTGGAGGGGGTGGTAGTGGCTGATGTGCCGCTGTCGGTCTTTGTCAGCCAGACGGCCGGCCAGGCAGTCTTCCAGCCGGCGGAAGCAACCGCCTCGCCCTATCAGGCCATCTTCTGCAGCTACAGCCACCGGGATACCCGGATCGTGGAGCGTGTGGAGCGCGCCAGCCGTTATTTCAACTTCCGTTACCTGCGCGATGTAACTACCCTTCGCAGCGGCGAGGAATGGAACCCGCGCCTGCTGGAACTGATCGGGGAAGCGGATATCTTCCAGCTGTTCTGGTCGGCCCATGCGGCGGCCTCGGAGTACGTTCGCCAGGAGTACCTGCACGCGCTGGAACTGTGCAATAGCGGGCGGAAGGGTCGATACTTCATCCGCCCGGTTCGCTGGGAGGAGCCAATGCCCGTCCCTCCGCCGGCGGAACTGGCCGGCTTGCACTTTGATCTGATCCCCGAACTGGTGGAAGAAAGCTGACGGCAGCAGGTCCGTACAGCGTGGGGGATAATAGCCGAATCAAAAAGGACACCGGGGATGGCAAGGGCTTTCACCGGCGTCCAGCAAGACGATCTGATAGCGTGAATCAGCGGGCGGGTGCGGCGGCCTCGTGCGCTTCGGCAGGCGCATGCCCGGTTACACGCTTTGCGCCTTCAGCTTCCGGGTAGAGATGCAGGAAACGCGCCGCCAGGCTCCAGGCCAGCAGCCAGTAAGCGACGATGCCAATGGCCACGCCCCACTCGATGGGTGCGGGTGTGTAGGTGGCCACCTCCAGGTTGCGCAGCACGCCCGGTGACCAGTCCATCGGCACGACAAACCCGGCCAGCGTCATGTTCCAGCGGTAGACGATCACGCCCAGGATGCCCAGCGCTCCGGCCACAAAGAGGGCCAGTTTGCTGCGGCGGGTGCGCGGCCACAGGTAGATCACCATCGGCACCAGCGCGCCCAGTAACACCTCGAACCACCAGAAGGTGAAGCCGTAGGGCGTGTTCTCGCCCAGCAGCTCCAGATCATGTTCCAGGGCGGGCGAGTGCGAATAGTAGTTGGTGGCTGCCCAGCTCCATACCTTCAGGTACAGGTAGGCCGCGGCGGCTACCCCGGCCAGCACGGCCACATTGTTGAGGACATCTGGCGGGACAAGCTGGCGCTTTTGCAGGGCTTCCGTGACTACCGTGAAAGCGATTGTGGCCCCGATTCCGGCGGCGACCGCCGAGAGGATGAACAACACCGGTGCGCTGGGAGAGAACCATACCGGGCGGGCAGTCAACACGCCGTATGTCGCGCCCAGCGAGGACTGGTGCAGCAGGGAAAGGGCCATGCCGAACAGCGCCGCCACCGGCATGATCCGGTGGAGCAGGTGGGCCAACCCCAGCAGCCAGCGATTCTGGCGCAACGGGGTGCTCTCGATCACGATCGGCAACACTTCCATCACCAGCACGGTGGTGTAGAACATGACGCACAGCGTGATTTCCCACAGCACCGAGTGCACATTCCAGAACAGCAGCGGGTGATAGAAGCGATCCGGGCGACCGATGTCCACCAGCAGGGCCAGCATCGCCCCGGTGTAACCCAGCAGGCCGATCAGCACGGCGGCGCGGGCGATGGCCTCGTACCGCTTGAGGCCGAACACGTACACCGCCGCCGAGAGGGTGAAGGCCCCGGCCCCCAGCGCAATCGAAGACAGATCGACTGTGATCCACAGCCCCCAGGGCAACTGATTGGTCAGGTTGGTCATCCCCAGGCCCTGCGCCAGCACGGTCAGGATGGAAAAGACCCCGATCCCCAGCAGCAATGCCAGGAAGATGATCCAGGCGGTATACAGAGGTGAGCGGCGGGCGAAGTTCACGAGAGCGGTCATAGCGCCATCCCCTCCGGCGGAATGTAGTAGACATTGGCTTCGGTGCCCAGATCCTCGCGCAGGCGCAGGGTGGGCCGGGTGAGGATCAGGCGGGAGACCGGACTTTCGGGATCGTTGAGGTCGCCAAAGGCGCGGGCGCCAACCGGGCAGGCGTTGACACAGGCGGGCGTGGCCTCGCGGTCGATGCCGGGCACCAGCCCCTGGGCTACGCCGGCGTCAATGCGATGGATGCAGAAGGTGCACTTTTCCACCACGCCACGGGGCCGGCGGGGGACTTCCGGCGTGCCCCAGAAGGGAACATACGGATTCGGCTCGTCGCCGCGATCCTCCCAGTTGAAGACACGCGCGCCGTAGGGGCAGGCGGCCTGGCAGTAGCGGCAGCCAATGCACTTGTTGTAGTCCATCACCACCAGCCCGTCTGCCCGGTTGTAGGTCGCCGCGACCGGGCAGACCCGCACGCACGGCGCATTCTGGCAGTGCAGGCATGGACGGGTGATGTGGAACGTCTTACCGGTGGGCGTTTCGTCCACCAGGTGGATGTTCCAGCGCATGTCATCGCGGGTGTCATTGGTAGCCTGGCAGGCATAGACGCAGTACTCGCAGCCGATGCACTTGCTCAGGTCGATGACCATCCCCCAGCGCGGATGCTGGCGGGGGCTTTCGGCGGTGGCGCGGCGTTCCAGCCCGCTGGCCAGTTGTTCGACAAGCGGGGTGAGCGGCCCGGCCAGGGCGACGGCGGCGGCGACGGAGACGCCCGACCCGATCATGAGCTTGATCAGGTCGCGGCGGCTGATGACGGTGGGGGTGTTGTCGCTCATAGGTAGCTCCCGTCAGGACTTCTTCCGGTTGTTGCCGTTGTTATTGTTCTCGCGGCGGCTCAGGACCCAGAACAGGGTCAGCCCCAGGCCCAGCCCGACGATCAGGCCCTGGGTCAGTTGCACGAAATTCGTACCAGTCGTGGCCGGGGTTTCCGCCTTCTCTTCCAGCGCGGCCTGCAACTCGGCGACCTGCACGCGCAACCGGTCGCGCTCCTCAGCCAGCGCCGTGTCAACATCAACGAGCAGCGGCACATTGCCCTGGATGGAAAGCGCCTCGTGGCATTCGGTGCAGGGCACGGTCTCGACGGTCATGGTGTGGTCGGGGATGCGATGCTGCTCGTCATCGCGGGAACGGTACATGTGGCAGCTGCCACAGGTGACTTCCACGTTGGCGAAGTCGACCTCGTTGTGCGTCAGGTGGACATAGGTATTGGGCGCCGATTTGTGGCAGTTCAGGCAGAGCTGGTTGGTCGTATCGAAGCGCAGGTTCTGACCGTGCGGGTTGTGGCAGGTAGAGCAGGCTACCGTGCCCATATCCTCGGTGAAGGCGTGCGGGCTGCGCCGCCACTCGTCAAAGGTTACGGTATGGCAGTTTCCGCAGGCGCTTGGCGTGCGGTTGATCACAAAATCCGCCGGCGGGTGGTCGGCGGGCGTCAGGCCATGGCAAGCCTCGCACTGGACGTTTTCCTGCAGGTACTGGCCGGAATGCGGCTGGTAGTTAGTGGTATGGCAGAGCAGACAATCCGGGTTGTTGTTGGTGGCAGCCCAGGCGGCCTGAAATGATTCGCGCTCATAGGCGATGGCATGCGCGCCGGTAGCCCACAGGTCCTTATAGTCCAGGTGGCAATCCGCGCAACGCTGCCCCGAATGATCTTCTGGCCCGCCCTGCCTGGGCGGTTCGGCCCGGACAGGTTGCCCGGCCAGCAGGCCCAGCAGCACCACCAGCAAGACGGTCAGACTGAAAATGATGAGTGGTCCCCCCTGGACCCTGTGCCATGTGTGTCTCATTGCCTGTCCTCACCATGGTGTGGTCCGGTTGTGGACCACTACAGTGCAATTGCCCCAAACTGATCAACTAACCGGCAGCCGGGCGGCTCAGCAAAGCCCGGCTTTCCGGCTCGTACACATGCTCCCAGAAGGCTGTCTGCGCACGGGTGGCGGCCCGATGCGCGTGGCGAACCATATAGAGTTGCTGGACGATGTTCAGCCCTTCAATCGACACGGTGGCCACACGGTGGGTGCTGATCCATTCTGCAGCAACGCGCTCAGAAATGAAAGCCGCCCCGATGCCCTCGGCCACCGCCATGGCGATCGCCTCCGAGTTGCCGAGCGTCATGACCACGTTCAGCGCCCCCAGACCGAGGTTGAAAGCGGCCAGCGCTTCCAGCACGGCCTGCTGAGTGCCGGAATCTGGTTCGCGGACGATGAAGCGCCCGTTGAGCAGTTCCTCAACGGTGATCGATCCGCGCCTGGCCCAGGGATGCGCCGGCGGCGTGATCAGGATAACCGGATCGGTGATGAACGGGCGGTATTCCAGCTCGCGGTACGGCTCGCGCAGGCTGCTGATAGCGATGTGCGCCGAGCCATCCAGCAGCTGGCGGATCGATGATCCGCGCGGGCCAACATCACAGGCCACCTGAACCTGGGGATAACGCTCGATAAAACTGGCGATCAGTTTGGGCAGGACATATTTGCCCGCCGAGGTGCTGCAGGCCACCTTGAGCAGGCCGACTACTTCCCCCTGCAGGGAGGCAATAGCCTCTTCGGTACGGATGGACAGGTTGACCAGTTCGCGGGCCATCGGCACCAGCGCTTCACCAGCCTCGGTGAGCTGAATGTGCCGCCCGGCGCGGCTGAACAATTCCACCCCCAGCCGCTTTTCCAGCGAGCGGATCTGCATGCTGATCGCTGGTTGGGACATCTGCAGGCGGCGACCAGCGCCGGAAAAACTGCCTGTTTCCGCCGCAGCCAGAAAAATCTGAAGTTCGTAGATATCCAGCATGGCCGATTCTGTTCATTCCTCTCGTGAAAATGATAACAAGCTTTGCATCAGCAATTCAATATGATGGAAGTCACTTTGAATTTGATTCCGTTATACATCATCATAAGCAAGTGATATAAATATTCTTTATGCAACAGGTTGAGCGTTATAAGATTTACCGTATAATTGTATTGTGAAAATTGGAACAAAGTACACTTGTTTACTCCAATTTGGTTTCCGCTGTGATCCGGCACACCCGGTGACCTGTCTGCCGGGAACGTCTCGTCCGATCGCCGTCAGCAAGAGGGACAGTCTCGTGAACCGATCACGCTATACCGTGCTTATCCTGGCTGTGCTGGCCCTGCTTGTGGCCGCCGGCTGTGCGTCCCAGCGGGCGGAAGCGGCGCAGTCCCCCACGCCGACGCCAGCGCCGTCTGCGGAGGTTGCCCCCGACCAGGCGGAAGCTGCCGGGGCTGATCAGGCTGCGCCGGCTGTGGCCCTGCTCCCCGCCGAGACGCGGCCCGATTCCAATTGCATTGCCTGCCACAGCGACGCTGCGCAGCTCCAGCTCCTGGCTGAAGAGGAGGAGGCGCCGCCTTCGCTCAGCGAAGGCTCTGGCTGAGGGGGGAGTGTGCCTCCGTTGGAGGTATGGGAGAAGGTCCTGATCGATCCTGAGGCGTTGCTCGGCACAGTGCACGGCTACATTTCCTGCATCGATTGCCATGGCGGGCGGAACCTGGCCGATAAAGCGGCGGCGCATGTGGGCGTTGTCCGCGATCCGTCCGTTGATGCGGAGGCTGCCTGCGGGGCATGCCACCCGGATATCGCGCCCTTCCAGGCATACAGCCTGCACAACAACCTGGCCGGGTATGATACCGTCCTTTACCAGCGCAGCATGCCGGAGAACCACCCCGCGATCGAGGCGGGGCAGGAGTATCACTGCCAGAACTGCCACACCACCTGTGGCCAGTGCCACATCAGCCAGCCGACCAGCGTTGGCGGTGGCCTGATCGACGGCCATGTCTTCAACCGCACGCCGTCGATGAGTCGCCAGTGCACGGCCTGCCATGGCAGCCGGGTCAAGAACGAGTACACGGGGGCGCATGAGGGTCTGGCCGCTGATGTCCACCTGCGTTCGGTCCGCATGGTTTGCACCGATTGCCACACCGGCGGCGATATGCACGGTACGGACTACGTCACCGTCGCTGAAGACGGCACCATAACCGCCAGCCGGGATCACCGCTATGACGGCCCGCAGGGGCCATCCTGCGAAAGCTGCCACCGGGACGTGGTCGGCATTGGTTCCGGCAACCCTTATCACGAAGCGCACGGTACCGAAGTGCTGTCCTGCCAGGTTTGCCATTCGATCAGTTACATCAACTGCTACGACTGCCACCTGGAACGCACCGAAGACGACATCGCCTACTACCGGCTGCAGCACGAGGAGATAGGCTTTTACATCGGGCGCAACCCGATCCGTAGCGCCGAGCGGCCCTACCGCTATGTCCCGTTGCGGCATGTCCCGACCTATCCGGATCTCTTCCGCCTGTATGGTGAGGATGTCCTGAACAACTTTGACAGCCTGCCAACCTGGACGTATGCCACACCGCACAACATCCAGCGCAATACGCCCCAGACGGCCAGCTGTGAAAGCTGCCACACCAACAACGCGCTCTTTCTGACGCCGGACAAAGTCCGGGAGGAAGAGTTAACGGCCAACCAGGGCGTGATCGTGCTGGGCGCGCCGCCGATGCCGGAGGAATACCGCCGCGTACCGCTGCCAGGCGAAGAGACCGCAGCACCGTCGGTCGCGCCGGCTGCCGCCCCGACCGCTGATCCGCTGGACGTGCCGCCTGCCGGGGTGGATCCATTGGCCGTGCCACCCGCTGCACCGACTGTCGACCCGCTGGACGTACCGTCTGCTGCGCCGACCGTCGACCCACTGGACGTGCCGTCTGCTGCGCCAACTGCCGCGCCGACGGTTGATCCACTGGACGTACCACCGGCCAAATGACTCTGTTTTCGGGCGGGGCGGAGAGCTTCCGGCTTTCCGCCCCGTAAGGCGAAGCGCATAAATGTGGGGAAGTCGACCTACAAAGTCTCCGCCCAAGTAAGGCAACGCATACGCATCAGCAAGGAGAATGTCACAATGGCATCGAAACGATTGATCACACTTCTGGTTCTGGTCAGCTTCCTGCTGACCGGTATCGCCCCCGTCCTGGCCCAGGGCGTGGGTGTCCTGCAGGCCGCCGTTGAGGCTTACATTCCCAACCTGCCGCAGGGCTTCGGGATGGTGAGCGTCAATGATCTGGCGACGGAACTGGCGGAGAACCCCGACCTGTTCCTGCTGGATGTGCGGGAAGCCAGCGAATGGACTGAACAGGGCTACATTCCCGGTGCGGTGAATGTGCCAGTACGGGAGTTGGTCGACAAGCTTGATCTGCTACCGGCGGACCTGGACGAGCCGATCGTGGTGTACTGCGCCAAGGGGACGCGCGGCACGATTGTGATGGCCGTGCTGCAGATGATGGGCTACACCAATGTACGCAACATGGTGGGCGGCTTCGGGGCATGGAAGGAAGCGGGTAATCCGGTGGCGACCGAGCCGGTGGAGTTTGAGCCGATCGGCCCGGCGGAGTTCGACCCGGCATTGCTGGCAGAGGTGGACAACTACCTGAAGAATGTGCTGCCGCAGGGGTGGGGGCAGGTGAGCGCCGACGACCTGTGGAGCGAACTGGCGGAGAAGCCCGACCTGTTCCTGCTGGATGTGCGTGAGCAGGCTGAACTGGACGAACTGGGCTACATCGAGGGTGCGGTGCACATTCCGATCCGCCAGCTGACCGCCAACCTGGACAAGTTGCCCGCAGACAAAGAGATCGTGGTCTACTGCAAGGTTGGCGGGCGTGGCACGATCGCCATGGTCGCCCTGCAGATGCTGGGCTACAACGTGCGCAACCTGGCGGGCGGTATTGCCGGCTGGATTGCTGAGGAGTATCCCGTTGTCGGCGGTACAGCGGCGGAAGTCGTACTGCCGGAAGGCACCGTCCTGGAAGCGGAAGTTGTCGCGCCGCTGGCCTTTGAGGCGGTACAGACGATCGCTTCAATGGCTGGTTTTGGCACTCTGGCCGAAGCTGACTTCGCCGCGGCGATGGACGGCGCGTTCATCCTGGATGTGCGCGAGGCCAACGAGTATGCCGAAGGACACATCGCCGGGGCGGTCAATATCCCGTTACGGGAGGTTCCGGCCAGCCTGGCGCTGCTGCCTGAGTTCGACGAACCGATTCTGGTCTACTGCGGGGTTGGCTATCGCGGTGCGGTCGCTCAGCTTGGCCTGACCATGCTCGGCTACACCAACGTCATGAACCTGCGCGGCGGCCTCAAGGCCTGGACGGGTGA
Organism: Anaerolineae bacterium; assembly: GCA_013178165.1. Classification (NCBI taxonomy): domain Bacteria; kingdom Bacillati; phylum Chloroflexota; class Anaerolineae; species Anaerolineae bacterium. The sequence continues at coordinate 21,721 of JABLXG010000026.1, read as the reverse complement.
GCAGGTCACCGAACCGGCCACTGCTACGCCGGGCGCATTCCCGGCGGTTGACCCCGATGTGTGGACGACTGTCAACGCTTATTTCACCGCTCTGCCGCAGGGCTGGGGCATCATCGCGCCGGAAGATCTGGCAACGGCGCTGGCCGAGCAGGAGATCATCCTGATCGACTCCCGCGAACCGAATGAGTACGCCGCCGGTCACATCGCCGGTGCAATCAACTGGCCAACCCGCGCCTTCGCCAGTTTCGTGGCGGAAGGTCTGGCTAAGGACGCCGCGATCGTGGCCTACGGCGGCGAGGGGCACCGCACGGCGCTGGCTCAGCACGCCCTGGCCATGGCCGGCTACAGCAATGTGCGTGGCCTGGCGGTCGGTTCGGCTGGCTGGGCGGCGGCGGGCTACGAACTGGTGCAGTGATCGGACTGATCTGGGCTGGGGGCGCGGAGTCATCCCGCGCCCCGGCGCCTGCCTCAAAGGCGGCTTCCAGGGGGGAGCCGCCTTTTCGTGTCACATCCGGCAGGGCGCAGTTTGGGCGACCGTTGAAGGCGCGCGCTGACTGGGGGCATCCTGCACGCGATGCTCAGCCAATCTTAAGGGTACTTCTGGTAGATGTGTGCTAGACTGGGATCATCGTCGGGTTAGTGAAAGGAGGTGATCCAGAATGTTAGGGATAAAGGGGGTGTCCCCCGCCTGACGCATCATCTCCAAGGGCGTCGCCCATAGCGGGGGACGCTCCCACCCCACGACTGTTTCGACAGTCGGCGGCCGCAGGCTCATCCCCTGCGGCCGTTCTTTTGGCAGGGCCTGGCTTCGCGGTATCATGAGGGCCGTTTCGACAGGCGAATCAGGAGGCGGCATGAAGCGAGCAGCAGCGGCGCTGGGCGCGGCGGTGGGCCTGTGGCTGGCCTGGCGGCGCACCCGGCGGAAGCACCCGGTCAGCCTGAAAAACAAAGTAGTGATCATCACCGGTGCGTCCTCCGGAATCGGGCAGGCGACAGCCCATGCCTTCGCGGCGGCAGGCGCGCGCGTCGCCCTGGCCGCCCGCCGGGCGGAGCCGCTGGCCCGGACACAGGCGGCGCTGGCCGTCTATGGCACGCCGACCCTGGCCATCCCGGCGGATATCAGCCGGGAAGATGATAGCGAGGCGCTGCTGCAGGCTGTCCTGGCGGCATGGGGCCGGATCGACGTGCTGGTCAACAACGCTGGCGTCTCCTATGGCGGCTGGCTGGTGGATGTGCCGCCGGAACGGGTGCAGACGCTGGTGGCGGTCAATTTCACCGGCCCGGCCCGCCTGACCCAGCGCGCGCTGGCCATCATGCTGCGCCAGCCGCCTGACACCGACGGTGTGCGCGGGCATATCGTCAACGTGACCAGCATGGCCGGGCAGGTGCCGGAACCGGGCATGACCGTTTATACCGCTACGCGGCGCGCTCTGGACGCCTTTACGCTGGCTGTCCGGCGAGAGGTTGCCGGGACGGGGGTGCGCCTGACATCGGTCTACCCGACCTGGACGACGACACCGATGGTCACCGGCATCGATGAGATTGGCCTGCAGCGGGCCGGTGTGCTGTGGCCGCTGGAGCACTTTGACGCGCCGGTAGCCCCGGCGCGGGCGATTGTGGATGCGGTGCGCTATAACCGGCGGGTGGTGGCACGGGGCGGGCCACAGGCCCGACTGGCCTGGCTGGCCGAGTGGATCGTCCCCGCGCTGGTCGACTTCTACTGGCGCGTGATGGTCGATTTGCCCGCCTATATGGCCCTGATGCGCCGGCTAGGGATGGGCAGCACGCCCCAGCCCGTCGCTGCCGGCGAGCTCCCGCCGGAGCGGGGCTAGGACGTGCTTTCCCCGGCTTCGGGCGTGGCGGTCAGAAGGCTCTCGTAGTCCGGCGGTGTGCCTTCCAACGTGGGAGTCGGAGCCAGGGTGACGATCGTCTGGCACTGGGCCAGCGCGTCGCGGATGTCGGTCTGGGTCTGGAGGGTACGGGCCAGTTCCAGGCCACGCAGTAACACTTCACGCGCCCGGACGCAATCATCGATCACGATGTGGCACATCCCGGCGTAATAGTAATGCAGGGCATTGGTGCTGCCCGCTTCAATGGCCCGGTCAAAGGAGCGAGCGCACAGGTTGTATTCCCCGGCGGTCAGTTGCAGCGATCCCAGGATGCCCAGGCAGGCCACGCTGGTGGGATCGATGGCCACACAGCGCTCAGCGGCGTCGCGGGCCTGATCCTGTTCGCCCAGGTCGCTGAGCAGGATATTGGCCAGGCGGGCATAGGCCTGGGCGTTTTCCGGGCTGCGATCGATGATCGCACGCAACAACCGTACCGCGCTCTCCGGATCGCCCTCGCGCCGGTAGAGATCGACCAGGTTGAAGGCAATATAGGTGCGGGAAGGCTCCAGTTGCAGGGCGCGCTCGTAAGCCTGCATGGCTACGTCATACTGGCCGGTGTATTCCGCCACGTAGCCATAGTTGCGCTGGACATTGAAGTCCTGCGGGTTCAGTTCCAGCGCCTTTTCAGCGGCTTCCAGCGCTTCGGCAGCCTTGCCCATGTCAATGTAGGCTTCCGCCAGGAAGGCATAGGCGGCGGCATTTTGCGGATCCAGTTCGAGGGCGCGGTAAAGGCTGGAAAGCGCCTTGCCAAAGTCCCCCTTCCACTCGTTGGCCATGCCGTGGATCGCCCAGGCGTCGGCGCTGTAAGGATCAGCGTTGATCGCTGCCTGTGCGGCAGCAACGCCCTCCTCTGGACGTCCGGCGGTGGTCAGCAGGTGGGCCAGCCGCACATGCAGCGCCACATCGTTGGGCAGGCCCGCCGCCGCCAGACGATAGTTGTCGATGGCCTGCTCCATCGACCCGCGCTGATAGGCGGCATTGGCCACCGTCAGGTAGTTGAACGGCGAATCGGTCGGCGTCGGCGTGGGGGCCTGTTGTGTGGCGATGTAATCGCGGGCAGCGTTGATCTGCTCCCAGATCGCCGCCTCAATCGGCCCCTGGAACATCGCCCGCTGATCCCAGATGCCAGCGCCGATTACCACCACGATCGGCGTCAGCAGGTACAGCCACCACCAGCGCAGGTTGATCAGGTGGCGTTTGGGGCGTTTGGCGGAGTAGCGTTTGGGTGTTCTCAGGTACATGGGTTGCTGGCCTGGTCGAGCGCAGGCGTTGATTGTAACAGGTTTTAGCCTACCCGGTCGGGGTTTCGGTGGCCGCTGGCGTTTCGCCCGGCAGGAGGGGGGTGGGGTCCTGGTTACACAGGCGCAACCCTTCCCGGATGAAGCCCAGCACCCGGTCGGACTGGGTGCGGGTCATCGATTCATGCAGGATCGGGACGGCCAGATCGCAGCGTCCCAGGTAGTAGTAGGCCAGACCACGTACGTACCAGCAGAAGATGCTCTCCGAGCCAAACGCGATGCATTGCTCAAAGGCATCGACAGCCCGCTGGTAAAGCCCCTGCTGGTAGTACACCAGCCCGACCTGCCGCCAGGCATCAGCATAAGTTGGGTCGATGGCCAGCGCCTGCTCACAGTATTCCTGGGCGCGGGCGTCTTCCCGCAGGTTGAAGTACGTTTCACACAGCCGCAGCAGAGCGCGGGTGTTGGTCGGCTTGATAGCCAGCACACGTTCGTACGCGGCGATCGCTGCCGGGACGTTTTCCAGGGCGCGGTATTTCTCCGCCGCTTCAAAGTACAGGAAGTCCAGCGTCGGGTGTAATTCAATGGCCCGTTCCAGCGCCTTGATCGCGCTCTCGCGGTCGCCGACCCAGGTCAGGGCGTAAGCGTAAGCGCGGTAGGCGTCCACGCTGTCCGGGTTCAATTCCACCGCGCGTTCGCCCATCTGCACGGCCTGCATCCAGCGTCCGATGTCAGCGTAGGCCCAGGCCAGGTAGGCGTATGTTTCGGCGTAGGTCGGGTGTGCCTCGATGACGCTCAGGCCGATGGCGATAGCCTCATCCAGACGGTTGAGTTGGTAGAGAGCCAGTACCTGCAGGGCCTGGCCGCGCGGATCGCCGGGGGCCAGCGCCGCCAGGCGCTCGGCGGCGGACAGCCCTTCCTCTCCCCGGTTGAGCAGCAGCAGACAGTGGGCGTATTCGTAGAGGTAATCGGCGTTATCCGGCTCCATCGCCAGGGCGGCGGCGTAGCCATCCGCGGCAGCGGCCAGGTCGCCGTTGACGTAGCTCAGGTATGCCTGCCGGGCGACCATCGGCGCGGAGGGCGTAGGCGTGGCGGGCGGGCCGAACAGGGCGGCGACCTCCCGCTCCAGGCGTTCAAACTGCCAGGCCACCAGTCCGGTCAGCGCCAGGACAACCGCCAGCGCCGCCAGCAGGCCGGCCTGCCGGCCCCGGCGCTGGTGACCGAAATGCAGCCGGGAACGGTCACGACGGATGTACATGGGCTAGAAGATTCCGATCGGTGTGGGCACGGGCGTAGCGGTCGGGGCAGGGGTCGGGATGATCGAGAAGTCGTAGCGCTCGTCAGCTTCAGCGCACATGTACAGCCCCTGCAGGATGTTGCGGCGGATGTCCTCCGAATCGGTGTAGTTGAGCGCCTCCTGCAGAATGGGTACGCCCTGATCGCACTGATCCAGGCGGTAATGAGCCAGCCCGCGCAGATACCAGCACTCGATATATTCCGAACCGGAGAGACGCACACAGGTTTCGAAAGCGTCGATGGCGCTTTCGTAGTTGCGGCGGGTGTAGTAGATCATGCCGACCTGCTTCCAGGCGCGGGCATCGTTGGGATCGCGGTCCAGGGCCTGCTCGCACCAGTACTGGGCCAGGTTATCCACCCGTAACCCAAAGTATGTCTCGCACATGCGGACCATCGCTTTGGTGTTTTCCGGGTTCATGGCCAGCACGTGTTCGTAGATGGCGATCTTGGCTGGATCGTTCTTGAGGCCGGTGTACGCGCCAGCCAGCTCAAAGTACAGGAAGTCCAGGTTGGGGTGGATGGCGATAGCGGCTTCGAGTTGCTCCACCGCCAAGTCGTAGCGACCCGTCCAGTTCAGGGCGAAGGCGAAGGCGCGCCGGGTATCAATGTTGTTGGGGTCCAGTTCCACCGCTCGCGCGCCCATCTCCTGGGCCTGTCGCCAGCGCCCCAGCGACAGATACGCGCCGGAGAGATAGGCGTAGGCCGGGGCAAAGGTTGGGTTTAGATCGAGAGCGGTCAGGCCGACGGGGATCGCCTCTTCGGCGCGGCCCAGGCTATCCAGCGCGTAGGTTTTGAGCGCATAGCCGCGTGGATCGCCCGGCGCGGCAGCGATGATCTGTTCGGCCATCGCCAGCCCTTCCGCTGGTTTGTTGTTAAGCATCAGGATGCGCCCGTACTCATACAGGTAAGCGATGTTAGTTGGGTCCAGGCGCACCGCTTCGGCGAATTGCTGTTCAGCAGCGGCCAGGTTTCCAGCCAGGTAAGCTTCGAAGGCGCGGTTGGCCAGCGTGGGTGCGGAGACGGTCGGCGGCGGTGGTTGCACCAGGGAGAGCACCCGCGGCTGTACCTCGTCAAAGCGCCAGACGACCACAGCCACCACGGCCAGCGAAAGCACCCACAGGACGATCAGCAGCGGGCTGAAGCCGCGCCGACGCCCGGAAAAGCTCAGGGTGCTATGGTCGCGCTGGATACGGATACCGTGTCTCATTGGTTGCTCTCTGCAAACAGCCTCCTGTGATCGCTGGCGCAGCGTGCCTCGCCGCCCGTGATCATCGTACCACATCAACGTGAGAACGAAATGAGCCGGGGGAAAGTCAGGGTTATCCTTCCGCCAGCCCCCCGGCGCATGGTTCATTCCTGTTGGCGGGCCGGATCATAGCGCGGCCTGCGCAGCCCGGCAACGATCAGTTGGAGGTGGGCAGGACCCGGCAGTGATAATAGGAGGAGCTGAGAGGCTATCTGAATATGGCTGGACCAAGGTAAGACGCCTCCTCACTGCCCATTCCCTGCCTCTGTTTGCGCCTGGTGCTGGCAGCGGGCCGCTGGCAGCGGGCCGCTGGTAGCGGGCGCTGGCAGGGCGCTGGCAGCGGGGCGTGAACGGGCATACAATACCGGCGTGTGCCGGTAACCGCCCGTTGTGGCTGGCAGGCGCCGACGAGGGATTATGATCGAGTTTCCGTTCGTCCCGGACGAGATCATCGCCTACAAGCAGGAGCAGGTAGCCCGCTTGCAGGCCGTGACGCCCCTGCCGGGCCTGCGGGCGCTGGCCAAAATGCAGGCGCGCCCGCAGGACCTGAGCAGCCACCTGCTGGAGAACCGGGTGGCCCTGCTGGCCCGCGTCATGAACCCGGCGGTGGATCTGGGTCAATCGGCAGCGGGGGCCGCCCCGTATGATCCGGTCGCCCTGGCCCGGCGGCTGGCCCGCCATGGCGCGCAGGCGCTGGTCGTGGCGACCGATGAGCGTTACCACGCCGGAGCCATCGAGCACCTCACCCTGGTTGCCAATGCCGTCAATGTACCGGTCATCCGCTACGATTTCATCATCGACGAATATCAGGTCGTTGAGACCCGCGCGGCGGGCGGCGATGGCCTCTTTCTGACGCCGGCTCTGCTGCCGCCGGAGCAGGTGCGCCGGTTGCTCTCCATCACCCAGCGCAACCTGATGACCGCGATCGTCTGTGTGCATAGCGAGGCCGAACTGCGGGCCATCCTGCCCTTTGAACCGCGGGTGATCGCCATCAACAACTACAACCCCCTGACCGACCGCGTCGATCTCAGCCTGACTCCCCGGCTGGTGGAGATGGTGCCGGGGCATGTCACCCTGCTGACCATGGGCGGGCTGGAATCTCCGCGCGATGTCGGGCAGGTGATGGCCGGCGTGGATGGCGTGCTGGTCGGCCCGGCCATGCTGCTGATCGCCGACTGGGCGGCGGAACTGTGGGAGATGCTGAAGACGCCTGGCCCCGGCCCTGTTCCCCCGGAGTCTGAGCCGCCCCGCCAGATCTGACGGTTTTCGAAGGCCATAAACCGGGTGGCGCCGGGTACTGGCCGGCAGCCTATCTGGCTATAGTTGTTCGCGGGCGGGCGCCGGGCGACATCCGATGCCCCCCTCGTCGTACACTCTCTTTGGCCGGGCAGTCTATTGCCCGCGTAGTGTGGCATTTAAGGGCGGTTGGGTTGCTGTTGAGGGGACATTCTGGCAGATGAACAGTACCCTGTTACCCGACCCGCTGTGTCGCACAGTGCAAACAGCTCAAAAAGAACAGCCTGTCTCCACTGGGGACAGGCTGCCAGTAACGGGATGCAGATGGGATTACCAGGAATGAACCGCCACAGTGTGGCGCAGAACGCGACTTATTTCTTCTTTTCTTTCGGTTTCTCGACCTTGGTCTTTTCGGCCTTTGGCTTTTCGGCCTTGGTCTTCTCCGCCGCCGGTTTCTTAGCCTTCTCGGTATCGACCTTCTTCTCTTCCTTCTTAGCCATTGGCTCGTCTCCTGAACTTCCGTCTGGGTCGGCCTCTATGTTGTAGTATAGGCCGGAGCACAGACCGGAGTCAAACAGGCCAACGGGGCGCAAGAAACGGCCGCGGCGCTTATTCGCGGTCGCCGGACTGTCTCTCCACATGGCGCAGTTTGTCGGTGTTGACCTGCAACATCACCAGTCCGCACTGGCGGCAGACCTGCGCCTCCAGTTCCACGATCGCCCGGAAGGGCCGCCACAGCCAGCTCAGACGACGGAAGGTCAGCCGCGCTGGCTTGAAGTAGGCCGGGTGAAAACCGCCGTTATAGGTGATCACCGTCCCCGCGCCGAAATCCGCATAGCCACAGCGCGGACAGAGATCAGTGCGGAAGTGCGGCGCGGCGGCGCTATCAGCCACCGGCGCAGGCTCCTCCGGTAGCATTGGCTGTTCTGGCGCGGCGGGCGTCAGCGGTACATCCAGCCCCGGCGTTGCTGTGAGCGCAGGCAAGGCTTGCTGCAGCGAGGTGGCATCCGGCGGCAGGGCAGCACCCCGCTCGAACAGCGGGATCGCTTCCCCTTCGGTGGGGGCAGCAGAAGGCGGGGTAGGCAGGTCACTCATGTGCGACTCCTTGGCAAAACCCGGCGGCAGCCACCCGGCTGGCCCGCTGGCCGGGGCAGGAAGTATTGTCCCGGCCCTGGTAGCTGCCTGAAAGGGGATGCGCTGAGATCAGACCGCATCTCTGTTCCCTATTATACACAGGGGGCAGGTATAATCCCTATGGAATACCGCCTGCTGATCATAGGCCTGCCTCGTGGAGGCCGCGCCATGCCCACCGCTACGTTTCGCTTCTACGCCAGCCTGAATGACTTTCTGCCCCTGGCCCGGCGAGGACGCAGCTTTGTTCACCACTTTGAGGCCCGCGCTTCGATCAAGGACATGATCGAGTCGCTGGGTGTACCTCATACCGAAGTTGACCTGCTGCTGGTGAACGGGGAGTCGGTCGATTTTGACCGGATCGTGCAGGACGGCGACCGGATCAGCGTCTACCCGCCCTTCACAACACTGGATATTTCCGGGCTGACGCGCGTCCGTCCGGAGCCACCGCCGGAGCCGCGCTTTGTGCTGGACGTGCATCTGGGCAAGCTGGCCGCTTACCTGCGCCTGCTGGGCTTTGACGCCCTGCTGCCCGATGACAGCGATGATGCCAATCTGGCTCGCCTGGCGGCTGAAGAGGATCGTATCCTGCTCACCCGCGATCGCGGCCTGCTCAAGCGGAGCAGTGTGCGCTACGGCTATTGCCTGCGCTCCACCGATTCGACCCGGCAATTGCTGGAAGTGATGCGCCGCTACCACCTGGTGAACCTGGTGCAACCGTTCAGCCGCTGCCTGCGCTGTAACGGCCTGCTGGAGCCGGTGGACAAAGCCAGCATCAGCGATCGCCTGCCGCCGGCGACCAATGCCAACTATGATGAGTTTCGGCGCTGCCAGTCCTGCGGGCAGATCTACTGGAAAGGCTCACACTACGCCCGGCTGGAGGCACTGATCCGCCGGGCGCTGGCGCGAGGGTGAGGGGCCAGGGATCGTCTCAGGGGTGACGCCGACCGGTTAGCGAGGCCGCAAAAGCCAGACCGACCCCTGCGCCGAGGCCGATCCACAGCGGCAGGTTGCCCATCAGCAGGCCGAGGGCAGAACCGACCCCGGCCCCGATCAGCAGGCCCAGGATGACCCGCAATGCCAACGCCCGGTCGTTGCCCATCCTGCTGCCTCGCCCTGCTAGTCCTCGACCGGCCTGGCGAAGTACATCTTGCCGGCCTCGCGGCTGATCAGGCGGGTGATCTCCACCCGGATGGTGCGGTCGAGGTAGTGCTTGCCTTCCTCAACCACCACCATCGTGCCATCTTCCAGGTAGCCCACGCCCTGGTCTGGCTCCTTGCCTTCCTGGATGATCTTGAGCGGGATCACCTCGCCGGGGATGTACTCGGCGCGGACGGCGTTAGCCAGCATGTTGATGTTGAGCACACGCACGCCCTGCAGCTTGGCGATCTGGTTGAGGTTGAAGTCGTTGGTCATGATCGGGATGTTCATCTGGCGGGCCAGCATGACCAGCTTGTGATCGACCTCAGCCACGTCGGGGATGTCTTCATCCACGATCTCGATCATCACATGTTCGGCGCGCTTGAGTTCGCGCAGAATCTCCAGGCCGCGCTTGCCGCGGTTCCGGCGCAGCATCTCCGGTGAATCGGCGATGTGCTGCAACTCCTCCAGGATGAAGCGGGGGACAATCAGCCGCCAGTTGAGAAAGCCAGCCTCAGCGATATCGCTGATGCGCCCGTCGATGATCACGCTGGTATCCAGCAGTATGTCGCTCGCGGTCACGCCGCCTTCGACCAGGAGTCGCCCGCTGCGCCGCAGGGAGCCAAGCAACTCCAGAATATCCTCGGCACGCACCGCGAAGAGGGTCATCCCCAGGTAACCGCCGAGGAGGGACACTGCCGCCGGGATGAGACTGCCAAATGGATCGGGTAGCAGCGAGAGCGGATAGGCCAGCAGGATAGCCGGGATCAGGCCCAGCACCAGCCCGGCAAACGCCATCACTACCTTCTCCGTGGGGGTGGCCAGCAGGAACCGCCGGATGGCCCGCGCCGGGCGGATGGTGATCCAGGGGGTGACGATCAGGCCGAACAACGCGCCGACCATGGCGAAGAGCAGACCGGTAGCTTCGGTGGGCAATTCCAACGCCGGGCTGGTGGCGGTGCCCAGCCGCGCCCCAACCACACTGAACACAACCATGCCCAGCAGGCGCAGGATGAAATCGACGCTCATGGGAATGCGCTCCTTGCCCCGGCTGCGTTGGCTGGCGATGAAGGGGCCAGCCGGTGGCGCCGCCCCGCTGCCGGGAAGGATCGTATCCTAACCCGGCGCAGATGCGGCAGGCAGCCGCAGGCATCGTGATAAACTCGTTACCTCAAGGTCTCTGCAAGGCCGGCAAGCAGAGACTGCGCAGACTGCCGGGCGGATGAAAAATGCGGCCTGTGCCCGTGACTGCGCTGCCGTCAACTGTAGCACGCGCCCCCGCCCCCGTCAATCACCATTGGGGCAGTGCGGGGAGGCGCCATCGGCGATCCGGTTGCCGGCCTGAGGGGGAGGAGGGCCGCATGCCGGTCCCCCTGCTGGACTGGTTTTCAGGGGCGGGCGATGTTCCTGCGCCGGGTCAGTTTTCCCTCACCACCCGCCAGTATTGCCCGCCGCCGCCCTCGCGGGCCATCAGTCCCTGCTCCACCAGTTCGCGGCGCAGTGTGGCTGTATCATCGTGAAAGCGGGCCAGCCGTTCGTTGACTTCCTTCTCGCTGTAGCGCACACCAGGCTCGAAGACCTGGACCACATAGCGCAGCACCGCCTGCATCTTTTTGAACTGCGATGGCAGCTGCTTGAGGCGGCCATCCGGGCTGGTATAGTTCCTGATCACCTGGCGGTCGTAGGCATCCAGGTCGACATCAGCTGCCGCTGCCTGCAGCGTCTCATGGGAAAGCAGGCGGCGGGCCATCTCCTGCAGCGCTGTGACCTCCAGATGGTAGACGTTGTAGTAGCTCTGCGGGCGGGCGCTGACCAGCCCCGCATGCACCAGGTAAGACAGGTGGTTGGAGACAGTGGAGGGGCGCAGGTTGAGCATGGCCGCGATCTGCTCGACAGCCAGGTCTTCCCGCGCCAGCAGCCCGACGATCTTGAGCCGGTTTGGCTCCGCCAGCGCCTTGAAGAAGTCCAGCAGTGCCGGAGTCTGGTCGTTTTCCATAGTGCATTTCCTCTAACTAATTCGATATTTGTCGATTTAATTCTATCTATGTACGTTCTACTGTCAAGGGTGAGTCGAGATTCCCCCGTGCACAGCATGTTGCCCCCCGGCCTGTCAGCTGGCGCTGGCTGCAGGCATCGCCTGCAGCCATTGATCGCCCTCCTGGCGGGCGGTACACTCCCCGTCGTACCCGTATACAGCGCCCACAGGAGGGAATCCCGCCCATGCATCTGGCTGACCTGAACTGGATGGACGTGGAACGCTATCTGCAGCATGACAACCGGATCATCCTGATCACCGGCGCGACCGAGCAGCACGCCTACCTGAGCCTGCTGACCGACATCCGCATCCCGCAGGCGATCGCCGATGCTGTGGCGGAGCGGGAAGGAGTGCTGGTGGCCCCGCCGCTGAACTTCGGCTGTTCCGCCGACTTCATGGAGTACCCCGGCACGATCTCGCTCAGCCTGTCTACCTTCGCCGTGGTCCTGACCGAGATCGTTGACAGCCTCACCCGGCACGGCTTCCGGCGCTTTCTGATCATGAACGGGCACGGCGGCAATGCGTTGCCCCCGGCGCTGGAGGCGGGCGACGGGCGGCGTGTTGTCTGGTATAGCTGGTGGCAGGGGGAGGCCGTAGCGCGCTTTGCGACGGCACTGGGTGCAGAGCCGGATCACGCCAACTGGCTGGAGAACTTCCCCTTTACCCGTGTAGCGGAAGTCCCGGCAGGTAGCAAGACCCTGCCGCTGGACTGGCGGCGCGATGGAATCACGCGGGCGGCGCTGGGCGATGGCAGCTTTGGCGGGCCATACCAGATGCCCGATGAGGCGATGTTGCGCCTGTTTGATGCACTGGTGGAGGAGGCGACGGCGCTGCTGCGGGCGCTGTGAACGGGCGCTCATAGCGCCCACTGCAGGTGCCGCTCAGCCGGACGGCTCGTCCAGGCCGAGGATGGTGCTCAGGTCAACCGGTTTGCCGGAGGACGGTGGGCTGCTATCCGGCGGCCTGTCGCCACGGAGCGATTTGAGGCGTTCCTGGAAGACCACGCGGATCGGCAAACGTCCCAGCCGGATTTCATCGCCATCCCCCAGCAGGCGTTCTTCGCGCGGGGCAAGCCGCTGGCCGTTGACAAATGTGTGGTTGACACTGGCCAGGTCAGTGATGAAGAGGCTGTTATCCCGGTAGATCAGGCGGGCATGCAGGCGCGACACACCCTGGTCGACCGCACCATACGGAGAGAGGTCAATACCGGGCAGGAGGCCCCCCTGGCCGGATGAGCGCCCCAGCACCACATGGCCGCTTTCCTGAATGCGGACGACAATTGGCTGGCTGGCATTTTCCACGTAGAGCAGCAAGCGCGTGTTTGGACCGAGCGTTGTGCGTGCCGCGGGAGCAGGAGGCGCTTCCGGCGCAGCCGGGGCGGCCAGCGCCGCGCCGCAGGCGCTGCATTGCCCGCTGCCCTGGCGATTGGCCCGCCCGCAGGCCGGGCAGTAAACCGTCTGCTCAGGCGGGACTGGTTCCGGCTCTGGTGGCTGTTCGACGGAGGGGTGCGGTGGCAGGTGCACGTTCAGGGGGACGGTTGCTGGACCGGAGGAGGAAGAGGGTAGCCAGCTTAGGTCTTCCTCAGGCCGGGGTGGGGCGACCAGTTCGTCGGTTGTGAGCGCGGGCTGGCCGGTTCCAGGCCTACCCCCTTCGCGCGCCTCCCAGCTTCGGAGGAGCGCTTCCAGCTGGCGGCGGGCGTCGGCGCGCAGGCGGGCCAGCAGCGGTTCCAGAAAGGCCATGACCTCTTCCCGGGTGCGCCTGTTGCGCCGCTGGCGGACGTATTCGCTGAAAATTTCCGTCACACCCGGCAGGTTATGCCGTGTGATGCCCATACATGCCGTTCTCCTGCTTGTTGCTGAGGTTTGATCCTTTCTCATCATACAGGAAACAGCGGCAATGCGCATAGCACCAGCTATAATCAAGCCCGCGCCCTCAGCGAAAGGATGATCTGATTATGCTGTCGCTCGATGTCACGCTTGAATACTGTGCCCTGTGAGGCTACACGCCGCGCGCCGTCAGGGTGACGGAAGAAATCCTGGGCCTCCGGGAGCTTGAAGTGCACATTGCCTCGTGGAAGCTGATTCCCAGCAAAGGGGGCGTCTTTGAGTTTAGCGTGAATGGCGAGATGCTCTTTTCCAAAAAGGCGCTGGGCCGTCATGCCGAGCCGGGCGAGATCCGCCGCCTGCTGGAAGCGCTCATCGCCGCCCTGCAGGCGGGCGCCTGACCATCCGACCGCAGCATGTGCCAGGACGGGGTGAGCGCCAGCGGCCGTTGTTTGGCCCGCTACCAGCGACCGGCTACAATAGGCGGCGAGGTCAGGGCGGGAGGCGCTGTTGCCTCTGGGAGGCTGGGTGGGTTGCCGTGAATATCATCAACCAGTTCTCTTATGTCTGGATCAGCGTCGGGCTGGGGGCGATCCTGGCTTTTGTGCTGTGGCGCTGGCGGGAGGGCGGCAGGTGGTTGCGGGCCGGGCTGTTGATGTTGTACGTGCTGGGAGCACTGGCCTTTGGCCTGTCCCGCCAGTATCCGCCGCCGGAGGTGAGCAGCCTGGCGGAAGCGGAGGTCATCCTGACCAATGAGCAGCCGACGTTTGTGATGCTCTATTCCAACTACTGTGTGGCTTGCCTGGCGATTCTGCCCGCCGTGCGCGATCTGACCGCCGAGCTATCCTCCGCCGGAATCGACTCGCTGTTGCTCAACATCCACGATGCGCTTGGCAGCGCCTTGGCCGACCGCTTTGAATTCGTTTTTTCGCCAACTTTTCTGGTTTTTACGCCGGAAGGGCGCGAGGTGCTCCGCGCCAATAGCCTGCCACGGCTGGAAGACATCCGCCTGGCGCTGACCTTTGGTCGCAGCTAGCGCTGTCTGACCGCTGAAAGCGCCCTGATGATCCCCTTCGAGGCTTTCCTTTCTTTGTCGCGCCGGGCCGGGTTGGTCGCCCTGATCGGGCTGGCAGTTGTGGCGGCGCTGGTCACGCTGCTGGGATTGGTCGCCGGGAGCCTTCCGGCCCGCAGCAGCGCCCCGCAACCCGGCAGCGGCCCGCTGATCGCTTTTCTGGCCCCGGCGGGCGGCGCCCCGGCCAATATCCACCTGCTCGATCCGGCGGCCCCGACCCAGGCCATCCCGGTCACGTCCAGCGCTTCTGGCGTCTATGACTTTGCTGTCAGCCCGGATGGCGCGCAGATCGCCTTCAGCGAGTACAGCGCAGAAGGCGGGATCGATCTGCGTCTGCTCGACCGGGCAACCGACGAGATCAGCACGCTGGTCGCCTGCGCTCCGGATGACTGCACCGCCCCCGCCTGGTCCCCGGATGGGATGCGCCTGGCCTATGAGCGTACGCCTGGAACCGCCGGCGGGGCGAATGTCCGTCCGACCCGCGTCTGGGTGCTCGATCTGTCCGGGGCTACGCCGGTCAACGCCCCCCTGTTTGAGGATGAAGCCCTTTACACGGTAGGGCCGGTGTGGTCGCCGGATGGGACGCGGCTGGCTTCCTATGACCTGCAAAACAGCGGCATCCTGATCCACGACCTGACCGGCGGCGCGGATGCCTTCTTGCCTACCCTGCATGGCAGCACAGGTATATTTTCCCCGGATGGTGCGCGGCTGGCTTACCTGGACATCGTCTTTGCCTCAGAAACAGCGTTCTACACCCATATCAGGATGGCCGACCTGCGGACGGGGCAGATTACGGCGCTCTCCGCGCCGGATGCACCGGTTGATGATGCCCGGCTGCTCTGGACGCCTAAGGGGACCGCGCTGGTGGTGGGACGCCGTCTGATGGATGAGGGGTATACGCCCGGTCATCAGCTTTATCTGGTCGCGGCGAGCAATGGCGACGCCAAGCCGCTGGCTGTCGATCCGGCATACGCCACGGGCGCTTTCGCCTGGGAGCCGGACGGCGTGCGGCTGGTCATCCAGCGCTTCCCGGCGGTGGCGAGTCCGGTGGCCGGGCAGGAGGCGCGGCCCAGCCTGTGGGTCCTGGACACGACCTCTGGTCAGATCAGCAAGCTGGTCGCCGACGCATTTCTGCCGGAATGGGCGCCGGCTTTCCGCTGAGGGCCGCGAAGCGCCGCGATCGGGTACAATCGACAGTGCATGGCGGGGGCGCTGGCCCGCCCCTGGAAGAAAGTCTCAGACAGATGATGGCAATCCTACCCTCACAATCGCTGGCTGCCCGGCTTCACCAGCATGGCTTCAAGCTGACCCGTGCTCGCCGGGCAGTGATCCTGGCGCTGGAAGAAGCAGCCCGACCGCTTTCGATCGCCGAACTGCACACAGCAGCGCGGGCGCACGCTGCCGACATCGGCCTGGTGACGGTGTACCGCACGCTGGAAGTGCTGGCGGGGCTGGGGCTGGTTCGCCCGGTGCACTTACTGGACAACTGCCACGCTTACGCGCTGTGTTCGCCCGGCCATACCCATCACGTCATCTGTCAGCGTTGCAACCGCGTGGTAGAAATCGAAGGCTGCGACCTGAGCGCCTACCTTGAAGAGATCACTGCCCGCACCGGCTACCGCATCACCAGCCACTGGCTGGAGATCGCCGGCCTCTGCCCGGAGTGCCAGCGGGCCGGGGATTGACTGGCCCGGCAAACATGGTAGGATTCATCAGAACTGAAAAAGTCTTTCAATTAGGATTGGACTATGGGTCAAAATTGCCGGATGGGGATTGTGCTGTTGAGCCTGGTACTGGTGCTCGGTGTACTCCCCGGCGGAGGTGTGCAGGCGCAGGATCGGCTGCAGGTGGTGGCCAGCACCAGCATCCTGGCCGATATCGCCGCCAGCGTTGCCGGCGAAGCCGCCGAGGTCGTTTCGCTGATGCCGCCGGGCGCTGATCCGCACAGCTACACACCCTCCCCGCAGGATCTGGTGCGGCTGGCGCAGGCCGATCTGATCCTGATCGTGGGCGCTAACCTGGAGGAAAGCCTGCTGGAAACCATCCGCGGCGCGGCTCCGGACCTGGCACCGGTCACGGTCTCGACCTGCGTGGATATCCTGCCGTTTGGCAAGTTTCCGGAAACCGGTGAGCTTGAGGAGTACCTGCTCTCTGGCGATGTGGGCACCTTTGCCGGGCAGTGCGCCGCTCACCAGGAGGAACTGGCGTCCATTGGCCTGTTGCCTCCACCCACTGAAGGCAGGCTGGGGCCGCTCTACCAGCTGGATTGCGGCGGCGAAGAACAAGCTGGCGATGAGCATGCGCATGGCCGGTGTGACCCGCACGTGTGGACCGACCCCTATAACGCCATGCTATGGGCGCTGATGATCCGCGACGCCCTGAGCGAGCGCGATCCGGCCAACGCTGCCGTTTACGCTGCCACCGCCACCGCTATCATCGATACGCTGCAGACGCTGGTTCGCGAGGAAATCGCGCCGATGCTGGCGACAATCCCGGAAGGTAACCGGTTGCTGGTCACCAACCATCTGACCTTCAACTACTACGCCAGCGCCTTCGGGCTGAAGGTGCTGGGTACAGTCATCCCCGGGGCCAGCACGCTGGCCGAGCCAAGCGCGGCGGATATCGCCCGGCTGATTAGCGATATCCGTGCTACCGGCGTGCCTGCGGTGTTCACAGAGACCATTGCCAACCCGGCCCTGGCCGAGCAGATCGCACGGGAGACGGGGGTCCGCTTCTATACGCTCTACACTGGCTCCCTGAGCGAGCCGGGTGGCCCCGCCGCGACCTACCCGGAGTACTTGCGTTACAACACGCGGGTGATCACCGCCGCCCTGGGCGGGACGGTGAATTAACCCGCCGGAGATTGCCGCCATGGCCAGCCACCCCTCGTTGAAGATCGCCCTTCCGGCTGTTGATGGTTGCCCCGCACTGCTGGTGCAGGGGCTGTCGGCGGGTTACCCCGGCGCACGCTCGGCCATCCGGAATATCTCCTTTGCTGTGCAGCCGGGGGAGAGTGTGGCCGTGCTCGGCCCCAACGGGGCGGGCAAAAGCACCCTGTTTAAGGCGATTGTCGGGCTGATCCCGCATACCAGCGGCTTCATCTCCATGTACGGCGAGGAGTGCGCTGTCAGCCATCGCCTGATCGGTTATGTGCCCCAGTACGAAGCCATCGACTGGCGTTTCCCGGTTAGTGTGCGGGATGTGGTGATGATGGGCCGCGCCCGCCAGCTGGGCTGGCTGCGCTGGCCGGGTCGCCGCGACTGGGAAGCCGTCGACGCCGAACTGGAACGGGTGGGGATGCTGGCCTTCCGCGACCGGCAGATCGGCCAGCTCAGCGGCGGGCAGCGGCGGCGCGTCTTCATCGCCCGTGCGCTGGCCCAGCAGACCAGCGTTCTGCTCCTGGATGAGCCGTTCAGCGGGGTGGATGCTACCGCCAGCGAGGAGATCATGGCCGTCCTGGAAGCGCTGCATGCCCAGGGCGTGACCATCATCCTGGCTACCCACGACATGAGCCTGGCAGCCAGCCGTTTCGACCGCCTGTTGTTGATCAACCAGGAGGTCATCGCCTACGGGACGAGTGCTGAGGTCTTCACCACTGAAGCGCTCAGCCGCGCTTACCGCGGCCAGATCGGGATCATCCACCAGGGTGCGGAAACCGTCGTGGTGGTGGATGAGCACGGTCCTGCTGGCGAAGACAACGAAGAAAGCTGAGGGGTGGATGGACCTGGGATTCCTGCTTGATCCGCTTCAGTTTGCCTTTATGCAGCGCGCGCTACTGGCCGTGTTGCTGATTGGCCTGGTCAGCGGGGTAATCGGCAGTTTTGTCGTTGTGCGCGGTATGGCCTTCTTTGGGGATGCGGTCGCGCACGGCACGCTGCCCGGCGTGGCCGTAGCTTACATCATGGGACAGACGCTGTTTCTAGGCGGGCTGATCGCTGGCGTAGCGGTAGCTCTGGGCATTGGCTGGCTGACCCGGGAAGGTCGCCTGAAGGAAGATACAGCCATCGGCGTGGTCTTTGCCGGGATGTTCGCCCTGGGTATCGCCATCATCAGCACGGCCCGCAGCTACAGCGTCGACCTGGCGCATATCCTCTTTGGCAACGTGCTGGGCGTCAGCGATACCGACCTGCTGATCATGGCCGTCTGTGGCGCGGTCGTCGTCCTGACTATTGTAGCGCTGTACAAAGAATTCCTGATCCTCAGCTTTGATCCCACCCTGGCGCGGACGCTGCACCTGCCGGATGGCGCGCTGCGCCTGCTGTTGCTGGTGTTGCTGGCGGTGACGGTTGTCGCCAGCCTGCAGACGGTCGGCGTCGCCCTGATGGTGGCCATGCTGGTCACACCTGCGGCTACCGCCCAGTTGCTGGCGCGACGGCTGCATCACATGATGATTCTGGCTGCCGCCTTGGGCGCCTTGAGCGGGGTGGTCGGCCTGTATCTTTCCTTTTATCTCAATATTGCCTCTGGCCCGGCGATCGTCCTGATCACCACCATCCTGTTTGTGGTGTCCTTCGTGGGGAGTCGCCTGCTGGGCCACGCCGAACCGGCCTGAAACGGCTCCCGCAGGTCGTTCCCTGGCATTCACGCATCCTGCAAAATGCGTTAGAATCGGCATAACCTGAACCTGTCATCATGCCCCTTGTTTCTGGTATAGACCGGGCTATGGCTAACCATCCCTATCGATCGATTGAGGTCATTATCAACCCGGCTGCCGGTGTGGACGAGCCGATTCTCAAGCCACTGAACACGGTCTTTCAAAGACATGGCGTAGATTGGAACGTCTCCATCACCAAAAAAGCTGGCGATGGCCGGCGGCTGGCCCGCCGGGCCGTCGAACAGGGCGCTGATCTGGTGGCGGTCTACGGTGGTGATGGCACGGTGATGGAGGTCGCTGGCGGCCTGGTGGGGACAAATGTGCCGCTAGCTCTTCTGCCGGGTGGGACCGGCAAC
The DNA here is from genome assembly GCA_013178165.1 of Anaerolineae bacterium. Taxonomy (NCBI): domain Bacteria; kingdom Bacillati; phylum Chloroflexota; class Anaerolineae; species Anaerolineae bacterium. The sequence goes on along the minus strand of JABLXG010000026.1, from coordinate 2,665 downwards.
GTGGTGGCGGTCGAACTGAACATCCCCCGTGAACTGGAACAGGCCGCTGAACTGATCTTCCAGCCGGGCCACCGGTTGCGCCAGGTCGATATGGGCCAGATCGGGGAGCACTACTTCATGCTGCGAGCTAGCGTCGGCTTTGAGGCGGCTGTCGTCCGCAAGACCACGCGTGATCTCAAGGATCGCTTTGGTCTGCTGGCCTATGGTTTCGCTGTCCTGGAGGCGCTCAGCGAACCTCTGCACGCCCACTACCAGCTGGTGATCGACGGGCAGGAGATCGAGACGGAAGGCTTTTCCCTGCTGATCGCCAATGTGGGCAGCCTGGGGCGGCTGAACCTGGTGCTTAACTCGTCGGTCAAGCCGGATGATGGGCTGCTGGATGTGATGATGCTCAACACCAGGCCGGAAACCCTGGTCTCCATCGCCGCCAGTGTCATCCAGCTGGACAACTTCACTGCTGCCCTGCAACACTGGCAGGCGCGCGAGGTCAGCGTCAGGAGCAGGCCGCAGCAACAGGTTCAGGGGGATGGCGAACTGTTTGGCGACACCCCCTTTACGGCGCGGATTGTGCCTGGCGCGGTGCAGGTGATCGTGCCCGGCTCTACCGCCCGTTGATCCACTGGCCAGGTGGCGGCTTTCATCCTCGTTTCTGCCTGGCGATCGGACGCTGACAATCTTCGCCGGTGCCCGGCCTGGCTTTTCCGCGGGCCAAAACTGCTATAATACGTCCAGGCTGGCCTACCACGTCGTTTTTTTCTACCACGGAGTCAGGCGAATCATGAGTGGAGAAACCTGGCAGCTTGGCCCGCTGCGGGTGGAAGCCGGTCGCACCCTGCGCGGGGTGTATCAGGTCGATCTTGGACGGGCGCGGATTGGCTTTCCCATCGCCCTGATCAATGGCACAGAGCCAGACCCGGTGTTGCTGGTGACCAGCGGCATGGACGGTGACGAATACGCCGGGGTCCAGGCTGCCCTGCGCCTGATCGATACACTCGATCCGGCCACGGTCGCCGGGCGGGTGATGGTCTGCCCGATCCTGGATCCGCTCAGCTTCGAGGCCATGCAAACCCAGAATCCGCTGGATGGCCTGATTCTGCGGCAGGTCTTCCCCGGCGATCTGGAGGGTAAGCCAACCCAACGTCTGGCCCATTTTGTTTACCAGACATTCATCGTCAATGCCGATGCCTGGCTGGCGCTGGGCGCGGCGGAACCAGGTGAAGCCTGCACGCCGCTGGTCTGGACCTTCCAGGGCGATGACGCCTTCCTCAACACGCAAAATCGTATCCTGCTGCAGCAGTGTGGCGCTTCGGTGGGATTGCTCCAGCCGCTGGCCAGCTGGGACCCCGCGCCGGTGGCGGTGACCGCCAGCACGGCCATGCTGGGGTCTGCCGCCGGGGTGCGTGGTCGGGCTGATTCTGAGGCGGTGGAGGCACACCGGCGGGTGATCGACGGCGTGCTGGCGAGCATGAGCATGATTGCGGCCAGGACTGCGCCATCCACGCCGCCGGTCGTGTATACTGCCGCTGCGCCCCTGCTGGCCGAATCCGGCGGGTTGTGGATGGCACGGGTGCAGCCCGGCGAGATGGTGACTGCCGGGCAGCCGATCGGCGAGATCCGTCGGCTGGATGGTGGGGCCGTGCTCCAGACGGTGAGCAGCCCGCTGGAGGGCATTGTGCTGGCGGTACGCACGGCGCTGGCGGTACGCCCCCGTCAGCGGCTGGCGCTCCTGGCTGTCCCGCCGCAACGCAAATCAGGGGATAACGTATAGGTAGTCGCTGGCCGGTGGTAGGCTGTGGGATAGCGCCACCGGGCCAGGTTGCAGCCATTCACATACAGGGGGAGAAGCCCATCCATGGATCTGGGACGTTCCTTTAGCTACATCTTTGACGATGAGGACTGGGTGACCAAGGTGCTGCTGACCGCGCTGATCAGCATCATTCCCATCCTCAACCTGGCCATTTATGGCTGGATCATTGAGTTGATGCGCAACATGCTCGATGGACGGGAGAATCCCCTGCCGTACTGGGACAACTTCGGGCAGAAGTTCACCGATGGCCTGATGTTCTTGCTGGCTGGCCTGATCTATAACGTGTTCATTGTGCTGCTGGCCTGTGTCTTCGGGGTGATCGGCAGCCTGATGGATGGCCGCGGCGCGGAAGTGATCCTGTCGCTGGCGGCCTGTGTCATGGTTGTGTTTGTGCTGGTTTATGCGCTCATTGCCAATGCCGGGTTGTTCATCGGCATGGTGCGCTACACCCGCAACCCGACGTTTTCCGTGTACCTGGCGATCGGCGAGAATCTACGCCTGGCGCTGGCGAACGCGGGTATCCTGGCGATGCTGGTGTTGTTTTCGGTGGTGGTCAGCCTGATCCTGGCGGTTTTTGGCTGGATTCCATGCATTGGCTGGCTGGCGACGTTGGCGCTGGGTACGCCGGTCTATGGCCACTTGCTGGGCCAGGCAGCGATTCTGATGGTGGGGCAGAGCAGGGCTAAAGCCAAGCGTGGCATGATCTAGCGGGATGGCCGGGCCAAGCCGCGCCCTGTCAAATCAAAAGATAATGTTACCGAGCGGAGACGGTTCGTTCATTTGATAATGTTACCGGGCTGTCCTCTCCTTTCTGGGAGTGTTGGGGAGCGAAAAGGGTCAAGTAGACGTTCTGGGTAT
>JABLXG010000025.1 GCA_013178165.1 Anaerolineae bacterium | reverse complement strand
GATGGTCATTGCGCGGGTCTTCCAGGTCTGCAAAGTATGCGAGCAAGCTCGTTTCGGGTAGCATGGCAGCCTCCTTGTCGTTTGGCTGCCATTGTCCTACATTAGAGTTTCACATGCGATTGCCCTACCCGGCGTGGTATGATTGACGCCCGTCGATCATCTTCCCGACCGGCAAGGATTGCTTTATGCGCGTGCTGCACGCTATCGCCCGCCGGGCCGCACCCCTGGCACTGCTGGTATTCCTGGCCGCCTGTGGCGTGGACCCCGATTCCGCCCCAACGCTGACCCCCGATCCGGCGCTACCGGCCACCGCTGCGGCGCTCTTCCCATCCCCGATTCCTACCGCCGCGCCTACGCTCACGCCGCTGGCTGTTGCAGATTCCGCCGCGGCGATCGCCCGGCTGGTGGATGCCCTGCAGAGCGCCGTGCTGCGGCGCGACCGCGCCGCCTACCTGGCCCTGGTCGATCTTTCCGACCCGATCTTTGCTCTGGAACAGCGCCGCTGGGTTGATGACTGGGCTGCGCCAGGCGTGGTCCTGCGCTTCACCCTGGCGATCCGCAACCTGACACTGGCCGCCGATGGTCAGACGGCCAGCGCCAGCTTCTCCATGACCTGGAGCACCCTGGCCGACCTCCAGACCAGCCGGGGCGCGGATTTCCCGGCTCGTTTCACGCGGGGGGCGGATGGCCAGTGGCGCTACGCCGGGGAGGGCTGGGCGGCGGCGCTTGAAGCCGGGCCATTGCTGGTGCGGGCCTTGCCCGGCCTGGAAGCACCCGCCGCAGCGGTCGCGGCCTTCCTGCCGGACATTTACGCGCAGGTGACGCAGACACTGGATCATGTACCCGCCGGGCCGCTGGAAGTCAAGCTCTATGACCATCCCTGGGCGCTGATCGCCACCACCCGGTTGAGTCTCACGGCGGCGACTGACGGCTGGAGCATGCCGGGTGAGGCGATCAAGATCGTGGTTGCGGACTCTGACGAAGCAGCGGGCGCTGGCGGAACAGCGGGCGCTGGCGGAACAGCGGGCGCTGATGAGGCGACGCTCGCCTATCTCCTGGCTCGCTACACCCTGCTTGACCTGGCCGCGGGGGCTTCCGGCACTCTCCCGGTCTGGGCGCTGGAGGGAGCGGCTGAAGCTGTCGCGGCCCGTTACCGGACGCAGGCTGACCGCAACGCTCGCCTTCTCCAGTTACAGGAGCGTCGCCGGGCCGGAGGCCTGGCGGCCTGGGATAGCCTGGCCGCCCCCGGCCCGCTGGCGGCGGACCTGAGCGATCTCGCCCGGTTGCAGGGATACGCGCTGCTGGCTTACGTCAGCGAAACCTACGGACAGGCGGCATGCAATGCCTGGTTGCGCACCCTGGCTGGCACGTCACCGGAGGAAGCGACGCCATCCGCGCTGGGCATGCGCTTTGCTGACCTCAATGAGAACTTCCTGGCCTGGCTGGACAGCCGCTTCTAGCCGCCCCTACCCGCGCAGGCGCAGGCGGGTGATCCGCGCATCCTGGAAGCCGCTGGCGTGGTAGAAGGCACGGGCGACGGCGCTGGCCTGCTCCGTATTGACGTAAATCTGGCTCATATTCAGCAGGTCAGCCTGGCGCAGGGTGGCTTCCAGCAATGCCGCGCCCACGCCCTGCCGCCGGTAAGCCTGGTCGACAACCATGGCATCGATCCAGCCGATCGGGCTGGTCAGGGTTGGGACGCGGGACAGGGCCACAAAGCCGATCACCTGCCGGTCAGGGCCATAAGTTTCCGCGACAAACAGGAGCAGAGAAGGGTCTTCGCGGACACGCTGGGTGACGGCGCGGGCCAGGTCTGGCTCCGGTGTGATCCGGCCTGGAATCTGCGCGGCCAGCGCCAGCATGCGGTCGACGTCATCCGGCAGTGCGGCGCGGATGTAGAAGCCGTCCCGTTCGACGGTGTGGTAGGTCTGCCAGTGGACGCTCTGGCGGGCCTGCCAGCGGGCCAGCGCCTGGCGATGGGTGCGGAAGGGCAGGTCCGGGAAGGAATCCGGCAGGAAGACGCGCACCTCCGCCGCGTCGTCGCCGGCGCCCAGCCGCCCGCCGACGGGCCGGGCGCGGTAGAAGACGATGATCCCGCTGGTAGGCGGCCCATCGGGGAAGGAGAAGACCCCCACCATATCGCGCAGGGTGACCTCCAGGCCGGTTTCTTCCCGCGCCTCGCGGATGGCCGCCTCCTCTACGCTTTCGTCGGCTTCTACAAAACCGCTGGGCAGCGCCCAGTGACCGGCCTTGGGCGGCTGGCCGCGCTTGACCATGACCAGCCCGCCATCCTTCTCAATCAACAGGCCCACCGCCGGAATGGGGTTCTGGTAGTGGACAAAACCGCACTCCGGGCAGACGGGGCGCTGTCGTCCGGCCATCTCCCGCACCACCAGCGTGGTACCGCAATTGGGGCAATAAACGGGGGCCGCTTGGCTCATCCCTCTCTCCCTGACAGGCCGGCTGCCTTGCCCCTGATTATAGACTCGCCGGGCCGCTTTTTCCTATTGCTTCCAGTATGGATTGCCGTTTCTGAGGTGGTTTACGCCGATGTATTACCCCAGGCCGCCGCATCGTAGCCACGTAATGGCCGCTGCCCGCCGGAAGCGAAGGCGTGCATGGTGATATCAGCTACTTCAAAGCCGTGCCGGAACAGCCGCTCGAATTCCTCAGGCGTGATCCGGCGCAGGGTCGATTCCATCGTCGCCGCCAGGCGGACCTCGCCCTCCGGCAGGTAGCGCGGTGCGATGGCCGGTATCTCCGCTGCCCGGCCTGCTTTTTCCAGCAGGTAGGCGGCGGAGTTATCGATCTGGAAGAAGCTGCCGGGGTTACCGGCCTGCAGATGGGCCACCACCATCCGTGCCCGCAGGGCGCGTACCTGGTTGGTCGCCAGGCTGATCAGGCGGTAGGCGGACTTGAAGAAACGGTAACGTTCGCCGCCGGGCACGGCCCCCGCGTCGCTGGTGAGCAGGAATTGCACGTTGTAGCGGTAGCCCTGGCCGGGCTTGAACAGCGCTTCAACACCCAGGTTCTCGTACACGCCGCCGTCCCACAGGTGAACACGGGTGTGCAGCGGCGGGCGGGGCGCCGTCTCGCTGCCGGAAGTCCAGACATAGCGTCGCGTGTCCAGGGTTAGCGGGCCGATGAAGCCGGGGAACGCGCCGGAAGCGGCCATGGCTGCAGCCAGCGGAAAATCCGGGTCGCGGCTGTAGCCGAAGAGGTAGTCGCCCATCCGATCCGGGGCGAAGCGCCAGTTGACGCCGGTCTCATAACAGGTGGCGTTGATCAGCCAGTAAGGGGCGCGGGGGAGTTCGCGCAGCGACGTTCTGACACCCCACAGTTCCTCGATCAGCCGGGCAATGTCACCCGCCCTGGGCCGCAGCAGGCTCAGCGGCGCACGCAGCAAGCGACCGAGGTAGGTACCCTGGAGGTCCTGCGTGGTCAGGATGTGCCGGGCGCGGGGCACAACGGTCGCCCGGTATTCGGCGCTGGTCGGCCAGCGATAGCTGTTGGCAGCGTAGACCAGCCCGATTCCCAGGCTACCGCCTGAGACAGTTGAGAGCGCTACAACCTGTTCCAGCAAAGATTCATCCGCCAGGCGGGCCAGCACCCCCAGGTGAAAGACCAGGGCGCGCACACCGCCGCCGGAGAGCGCGAGTCCGATGTTCATATGCGTTTCCCCTCACAACAATACTATCCGATGTTTACCGGCCCACTGGCGGGGCCGGGACTGCGCAGGCTTCATTATAAGTGTTCATGCGGAAGTACGCGCGGCGCTACTGTACGCCATCTTCAGACAATTTGGTCCCCGGAAGAACCCCGTTGCTGTCCCCGCTTGCCCTCTTTGGTTTCTGATTGCTCGCTGGCTTACCGGTGTTACGCGGCGCTCTACGAGCCGGGGCGGAATTCCCAGATCTGCAGGCTGCTGCCATGGTCCTTGGGGTATTCCCAGATCAGCGTTCCCTGCGCCAGCAGATCGACAAGGCTTCGGCCTGGCCAGATGGTATAGGCGCCTTCCGCCACCGGCGAAAGGACAAGAAAGGTACGCCCCTGAGCCGCACGCTCCTGCACAATGGCCGCCAGTTCCGGCCAGCTGGGATCAAGCGCCTCCAGGCGTACATTGCCGGATGGCGGCAGAACCAGCCGAAGACCCAGGAACGAAGAGCTTAGCGAGGAGATATGCAGTACGGTAACACCCCCTGGCTCGCTGGCGGCCTGCTCCTGAATGAAGCGGGCAGCTTCGTCCAGGCCGGTGCCGGAGGGCCAGCCGGTGATATATTGCCAGCGGACACGCTCCGGCAGGGGAGCGCTGGCTGGATCAACGGCGATCAAAGCGTTGAGCGTTAGCGGCCAGGCGGCCAGTAACGCCAGCCCGCCGGCCAGGACGGCCGTCCGCACCGGGCGGGAGGTCAAAGTGTGGGTGATCCGCTCTCCAGTCGCGTTGAGGAAACGTCCGCACAGCACGATCAGCGGTCCCAGGGCCGGGAGCAGATAACGCGGATACAGCACGCCAGCCCCAACTACGTAGGGCAGGATGAATAGCGCCAGCAGCGCCAGCAAGAAGATATCCGCTCGCTGGCGGCTCAGCGCCGCCCGGCCCGCCGCCAGCACGGCGACTATGGCAAACGGTGGCGTGAGCAGCATCCAGGCCCATTCTGCCATCTGCTCCAGGTTGGCCAGCGGCGCGGGTTCGGCCAGCTTTTCGGCGAACTGCGTCGCGGCGAATTCCCGTGCCCGCAGAGCCAGGTAAACCACTGCCGCGCTGATCAGAGCCGGGAGGATGCGGGGGATGACCGCCCGCCACCGCCGCACGGGGATGAGAATCCCCACACCGAGGATCGGTACGGCGACATACAACGCACCGGTGAGCTTGGCCAGCATCGCCGCGATCAGGGCGAGGGTCAGCAGGATGGCACCGCCGGAACGGTATGCATGCAGGATGTCCAGCGTCAACAACACCCCGAGCAGCCCGAACAGGATCATGCTATGGTCGGTCAGTGCCAGCCGGTCGTAGAAAAAGGTGTAGGGCAGCAAGACGTAGATCAGCCCGGCCAGCAGACCGTCGCGGCGGGTGCCCAGCCGCGCCCCGATACTGATGATCAGCAACAGCGACCCCAGGCTCAGAATCACGGCGCACAGCCTCGCCGCCAGCAACGGCGGCAGCGGCAGGCCGCCCACAAAGCCAGCCATGATCACAATCGAGAGCCATTTGCCGTCAACCCAGCCACCAGCCAGATTCTCCTGTGCCCAGAAGATATGTGCGCCCTCGTCCACAAATACCGGCAGGCGCGTTAGCAGCGGCAGGCGCATCAGCAGGAATGCCAGCGCCAGGGCGACCGCCAGCCAGATACAGGCAGTTCGCTGCGATTCGTTTTGCCGCCTCCGCTGAATTCCCATAGACCCTTTCTCCATAAAACACAGCACCGCCTGTAGCACTGACCCGATAATGCGTGGCAGCCTGCCACAAGAGAATCCGGTGTTTACCAGCCCACTGGGGGGCCGGGATTGCGCAGGCTTCATTATAGGTGTTCATGCGGAAGTACGCGCGGCGACAGTTGTGAGGCTGGCGATCCGGGGTAGAATCGAGGGCCAGCGGGCGGAGCAGCCCACCGCCAATCCCTGCCGCCCGGAGGAACGCAGACTGTGACAACCCCTGAATCCTCAACCCCGCCAGCAGCAAACCCTGATCCGCCAGCTGCCGGTTACGTTGTGCCCCAGTGGGACCGCACCACGCGGCTGGTGGTCGTCATCTTCCTGATCATCGCTGCCGTCTATGCTCTGACGCTGATCGCGCCGGTGATGCAGCTGGTGATCTTCTCCCTGTTGATCGCCTTCCTGATTCACGGCCCGGCCCGCGCCCTGACCCGCCGGTTGCCGATCTCCTGGCCGCTGGCCATTGTGCTGCTGTACATCCTGCTCATCCTGGCGATCCTGGGCAGCCTGCTGGTCGTCATCCCGCCGGTGGTCAGCGGCGTCAACACCCTGGTTCTGGAAGGCGTGGATGCCTACGAGAATCTCAAGGACACGCTGCGCAACTACACGCCGGAGATGGGCGTGATCGATATCCTGGGTTTCCGCGTGGACATTAATTCGATCGCTGTGCCACTGCGCCAGTTCATCCTGGGTAGCGAGCTGGCCGCCGGCCCGGCGGAGGAAACTGCCCCGGCGGACGCGGAGACCGTCGATGCCGTTACCGGAGAAACGTTGCTGGAACCGATCAGCTTCGACCAGTTGCTGGATGGCATTTCCAGCGTGGCCGGGCAGGTCACCGGCACGGTGACTTCGGCCATCACCACCGTCACTGGCTTTTTCGGCGCGTTGCTGCTGGCGCTGTTCGTCTCGTTCCTGATCCTGCTGGACTGGCCGCGCACGCGGGAAGCGGCCATCAACTGGGTCGCACCCGGCTACCGGCGCGAATTCCGGCTGCTGGCCCGTGAAATCGCCCGGGTCTGGAACGGCTTCTTCCGTGGCCAGGTGACCATCGGCGCGATCATCGGCCTGGTAACGTGGCTGCAGCTGATGCTGATGGGCATCGAAGGGGCCGAGATTCTGGCGCTCTTCACCGCTCTGATCTCCCTGATCCCGACGCTGGGCGGCTTCATCAGCCTGGTGCCGCTGTCGCTGGTCCCGCTGTTGCGTGGCTCAACCGTTTTTGTCGATATGCCCTATGGGCTGGTGGCGCTGCTGGTGATCGGGGTGAATATGGTGCTGACCCAGGTCATCTGGAATGTGGCCGCGCCGTTGATCCTGGGGGACGCCCTGGATTTACCCCTGCCGGTGATCATCATTGGCGTGCTGATCGGCGCGGCGGTTGGTGGGGTGCTGGGTGCGTTTCTGGTGGCTCCCTTTATGAGCACCATCCGCGTGATCGTTGACTACCTGCTGCATAAAATCCGTGCGGAAGACCCCTTCCCGCCGGAGACGCTGCCGCCACCCCACCCGGTTTGAGAAGCACAGCGATGCCGGGGCAGGGCGACCGTTCCTGGCAGCGCATCGATGCGCCGCCAGAAACTGAGCCTCCTGAGGTTCCTGCAACCAGATCTGACGCCCCGCCCGGCGGGTGGCCCGGCGCGGATTGTGCGCTATACTCTGCGCCAGGCGCGGCAGGAGCCGCCAGAGGAGGACACAGGCCCCAATGAATCCCGGCGCGATCTGGAGCCAGGCTTGGCGTCTGGCGCGTCAACACTCCTGGCTGTGGCTGCCCGGTTTGTTTCTGGCCGGGCTGGGCAGCGGTAATGTCGACCTGACCCTGCCCGGCACGCTGAACACCGTCGGCGACAGGACGCTGGTCTATTCCGTCCCGGATGTGATGGGGATCGTCTTTCTCAGCGGGGTGCTGGCGGTAGGCGGCGTAGCCCTGTGGGTGGCGGGCGCGGTGGCGCGCGGCGCGCTGATTGTGGCCGTCGACCGCCTGGCTGATGACCAGCCGATCGATCTGGTCACGGCGCTGGACGCGGGCGTGGCTCATTTTGGTCGCCTGTTCCTGATCGGCCTGCCGGTCGCCATCCCGGCCCTGCTGCTGACGTTTGTGGCCTATACCGGCGCACTGGCCAGCCTCTCCGGCCCGGCGGGGACGACCTCGGAACTGGTGCTGACCGTATTGCTGCCCGTCTGCGGGCTGCTGGTGATCATGAGTCTGGGGCTGACACTCGTTCAGCACTTTGCCGATCGCGCTGCCGTGCTGGAGGACCTGGGTCCGCTGGCTGCGATCCGGGTCGGATGGAGTGAACTGATCACCCATGCCCGTCAGTTGCGGGGGACGATTGCCGGGTGGGTCGCTTTGACCATGCTGGTGCGTCTGCTGCTGACGTTGCCAACTACCGGCCTGATGCTGCCGGCGCTATTCTCGATGGTTGCTGGCGGGGGGCTGGCGATGCCGGGTCTGTTGTTGCTAGCCGTGGCCATGTTCCTGACGGTCATCCTGGTGTTGCTGCTGGCGGTGGCAAATGTGTTCATGTCCGCCCTGTGGACGCTGGTTTACCGCGCCTGCCGGGCCGCCCCGCCGGAAGCGCCTGTGACGCATCCTGAAGAGCCTGCGCCCCACGAACCGGCTGAGGAGCAGGCGTAGTCTGGGATGAGGAGTAGTGCCGGTGCGCATCTGGCTTAGGGGATTGCTGATTCTGATCATGCTGGCCGGGGCAATCCCGGCCGCCGCTGATGAGCCGCGCCTGACGGTCACGCCCGGCTTTTCCACGCTGGCGCAGGGGAAGGTCGGCCTGCTAACGGTGCAGGGCGTGGGCCTGGCCGGGGTGCGGGCGCGCTTCCTCAACCGCCTGATCGATTGTTACGAGCGCGATGAAGCCTGGTATTGCCTGCTGGCGGTCAACATGGAGCAGCAGCCCAACCCCTACCCGCTGGAAGTCTACGGCTGGTTTGACGATGGCACCCGCGAGACGTGGACGGGTCAGGTGACCGTGATCGCCACCGAGTTCATGCGCCAGGATGTGACAATCACCAACGACCTGGGTTACTTACTGGAGCCGGAAGTGGACCGCGCCGAGCGCGCCCGCCTGAGCGCGATCTTCAGCCGGGTGACGCCGGTGCACTACTGGCGCGGGCCGTTCGCCAAACCGCTGGAAGCGGAGTTCACCTCACCGTTCGGCGCATGGCGGCTATACAACGAGTCGCTGTGGGGGCGCCATACCGGCGCTGACCTGCGCGGTCCGGCGGGAACGCCGCTGCTGGCCCCGGCAGCCGGGCGTATTGCCCTGGCGGAACGGCTGGATGTGCGCGGCAACTATGTGCTGATCGATCACGGCCTGGGCGTCTATTCTGGCCTGGCTCACCTTTCCGAGATCTATGTCACCCGCGGGCAATACGTCCGCCAGGGGCAGGTAATCGGCATCAGTGGCAGCACCGGGCGCAGCAGCGGGCCGCACATCCACTGGGAGATTGCCGTCAACGGCGAATGGGTTGATCCGGCCCAGTTCCTGGAGGTCGCCGCACCCTGAGAGGGCAAGCCCGTCCCTCAGCGGACGCCGCGCACCCGCCGGTACCATTCCCAGGTACGCCCCAACCCCTCGCGCAACGGGACCCGGGGCGCGAAGTTCAACAACTCGCGGGCGCGGGTGTTGTCGCAGTAGGTGATCGGCGGCTCGCTGGGCGGCGCGGGGGCGTCCCTGGTCAGTGCCCGGCGGCCGGTCAGTTCCTCCAGCAGGGCCACAAAAGCCAGCATGGTCTCCGGTTCCCCGCAGCCCAGGTTGATGATCTGGTAACCCAGTGGTTGTTCCAGTGCAGCGCTCAGACCATCGACGATATCGTCAATGTAGGTCCAATCGCGGCGCATCTGCCCGCCGTTGTAGAGTGTGATCTCCCGCCCGTGGACGATTGCTTCCAGTACGCGCAGCGGCATCATGTCCGGGCGGCCATTCGGCCCGTAGACGTTGAACAGGCGCAGGAACGTCACGTTCAGACCGAACAGGTGAAAGAAGGTGTGGCCGATGATCTCCGCTGCCCGCTTGCTGGCGGGGTAGGCGGCCAGCGGGTGCAGGGCGGGCATGTCCTCGGTGAAGGGAACGGGTGAATCCGCCCCATAAACCGAGGAGGTTGAGGCGCATACCACCTGCTTGACACTGTGCTTGCGCGCCGCCTCCAGGACGTTGACCGTCCCCAGCACGTTGACTTCCGTATACAGCGGAGCCTGCTCAATGCTGGCCCGCACGTTAGCCATCGCCGCCAGGTGCAGGATATGCGTGATGCGATGATCGACGATCAACCGCTCAACGCGGGCGGCATCGCGCACGTCGGCCTCTACCACCACAACATTGCGGGTGGTCGTCAACGCGCGCACGTTGGCCCACTTGATGGCCGGGTCATAAGCGTTGTTGAAGTTATCCAGCAGGACAATACGTTCGGCCTGCGGCGCCATCCGGCGGGCCATATGGCTACCGATGAAGCCAGCCCCGCCGGTGATCATCAGGTTCATGGGGCTTGCCCCCTTTGGTATGCTTGATCAAACACCGGGGATTATAACCGTTCTGAAACTGTCGACCCATGTCAACTGCTCCACTGTAGCAAAAGTGTTATGATAGGCGCGATTTCAAAAGGCCTGGTGAATAGCAGGAAGAACCATGCTGCGCTGGTATACCCTATTTCAGGATGCTGGTCTGGCTAGGCTGGCCAGACGGCTGCGCACCTCTGAACATGGCGCGATTCTGGCCCTGGCCGCTGCCCTGGGGCTGGCTGTGGGTTTGGCCATCTGGTTGTTCCGGGAGGGGATACAGGTCTTTCATGAGTTGTTCGTCCTCTCCCTGGCGGAGACGGCACTGGCTGCGATCGTTGGCCCGGCGGCGATCGTCATCGCTCTGGCGCTGGCCGGGGCGATCGTCGGCCTGATTGTGGATCGCCTGGTCGGGGAAGAGCGCCATCACGGTGTGGCCGGGGTGCTGGAGGCGGTCACGCTGGCCGGTGGACATCTGCCTTACCGGCGGATGCCGGCTAAGGCGCTGGCTTCGGCGTTGTCGCTCGGCGCAGGCGCGTCAGTCGGCCCGGAAGACCCCAGCGTGCAGATCGGGGCGAATCTCGGTTCGTGGTTTGGGAGCCTGCTGCACCTGCGGGAGGAGCAGATGCGGCTGCTGGTCGCGGCGGGGGCGGCCAGCGCTATTGCCGCCGCATTCAAGGCGCCGATCGCCGGGGTGTTCTTCGCCCTGGAAGTGATCCTCAATGGCGCGTTCGAGACGCGCGCTTTCGGCGTGGTGGTGCTGGCGGCTGTGGTCTCGTCTGCTCTCACCGGGGCGATCGAACCGGCCCCGGAACTTGGTCGCTTCAACTATACGCTGGGCGGGCCGCTGGAAATCCCGCTGGTCATCCCCCTGGGCGCAGCACTGGCGCTGGTTTCTGTGCTGTTTATGCGTGTTGTCGACTGGCAGCATCAACTGTGGGGGCGCGTCCACCTGCCCCGCCCGGCCAGGACCGCGCTGGCCGGGGCGCTGGTCGGGCTGGTCGGCATTTTCTTACCGGAGATCATGGGGACCGGGCGCGAGACGATGCGGGCCATTCTCAGTGGGACAGGCAGCTTCCCGCTGGCGACCCTGGTGGCAATGGCTGGTTTCAAGGTTCTGCTGACGGCGGTTAGCCTGGGCGGCGGCTTCGTCGGTGGCATCTTCGCGCCGTCGCTATTCGTCGGGACGGTACTGGGCAGCCTGTACGGGCAGTTGGTCAACACCCTGTTACCTGTCACCACCATTGGCGATCCGCAAGCCTACGCCATCGCCGGTATGGCGGCGGCGATGGGAGGGGTGGTGCGTGCGCCGATTACGGCCATCATGCTCGTTTTTGAGTTGACAAATGACTACCGGTTAATCCTGCCGATCATGCTCGTCACCGTGTCCTGTGTCTTTCTGACGGAGCGTTTTGAGCCGTTTGGCATCTACACGCGGGCATTGCTGCGCAAAGGGGTGCGCCTGCCACAGGGTCGTGATATCGATTTGATGCAGGGGATGACTATCGGGGAAGTGATGCGCACGCCCGCCCCGACAATCACCGAAGAGGCCAGCCTGCTGGCGTTGCGGGATGCGCTGCGTCAGCATGGGGGGCATGCTCTATGTGTGGTGGATGGCGATGGTTTGCTGTGCGGCATTGTCACCCTGTCGGATTTGCAGCGAGCCTACAGCCAGGCTAGAGATCAGGTGCTGACGGTCGGAGATATTTGTACCCGCGAGGTGGCAACAGTCAGCCCGGATGCCCCGTTGTGGACGGCAGTGCGGATGATGGGCACGCGCGGCGTCGGAAGCGTGCCGGTTGTCCGGCCTGGCACACGTGAGGTCGTCGGGTTGATCGCCCGGAGTGATATCATGCGGGCCTATAACATCGCCATCGCCCGCAAGCTGGAAGATCAGCATCTGGCGGAGCGCATCCGCCTCAATACCCTGACCGGTGCGCATGTCTTTGAGCTTTACCTGGAACCGGGGGCGCCGATTGCCGGTCGGCGCATCTGTGAGGTGATCTGGCCGCCGGAGAGTATCGTGGCCGCTATTCGACGGGAAGGCCGCCTGGTCGTCCCCCACGGCAACACGGAATTGCGGGCGGGGGATGTCATCACTGTCGTTGGCAGCCCATCCGTCAGCGGTGAGCTGGCTGCGTTGGCCCATGCGGCGGGCATCCGCCGATCAGGAGATGAACAAACTTGAACGTGCTCATGATCAGCCTGAGCGATGATGTGCTGGACGGGCTGCAGAGCGAAGTCTACCGGCGTCATGAGCGTTACGGGGAGGTCGCTGGCCACCTGACGATGATTGTCTATACTACCCGTCGTCCAGTGGTCAGCCCGATCTTCTCCCCTCAGCTGTCTGTGCACCCGGTCGGCGGCAGCCGCGCGCTGTTCGTGGTCCGCGCCGTCTGGACAGGGCTGCGGCGCGCCCGCCGCCCGGTTGATCTGATCACCGCCCAGGACCCTTTCGGCACCGGTCTGACCGGGGTGATCCTGAGCTGGCTGCTGAAGGCTCCGCTGCTTGTCCAGAATCACAGCGCCTTCTTCGATAACCCTTACTGGATCGCCGAGCGCCCGCGTCGCCACGCGATCTTCAACCGGCTGGGCAAATGGGTGATCCGCCGGGCAGCGATGAACCGCGTGGTCAACGAGGCCGAACGCGATAAATACCTGGCGCTGGGCATTCCCCCGGAGCGTGTGCGTGTCATCCCGCTGGCGGATCCGGCCCCGTTTGCTGCGCCTGTCCCGGCGGAGCAGATCGCGGCGCAACGCGCGACCTGGGGGCTGACCGCCGATCATCGTGTTGTCCTGTGGGTGGGGCGGATGGTGCGCCTTAAGCGCCTGCCGGTGTTGCTGGATGCCATGCGCCTGGTGGCCGACGCCGAACCGAAGGCGCGCCTGGTGCTGGTCGGTGATACTGCCGCCGCTGAGGAGGACATCCCGGCAGAGATCGCACGGCGAAACCTGGGAGATCGCGTTATCCTGACGGGCCGGATTCCCTTTGACCGGCTCCCGGCTGTCTATCGGGCGGCAGACGTTTACGCGCTCACCAGCGTCTACGAAGGAGTACCTCGCGTGCTGCAGGAGGCCGGGGCAGCAGGTCTGCCGCTTGTGGCTATGGAGTCGGCGGGCGCGCGGGCGGTCGTGGTCGATGGCGAGAACGGCTACCTCATCCCCCAGGGCGACGTGGAAACCTTTGCCCGGCGCGTGCTGGCGCTGCTGCGCGCCCCGGAACAAGCCCGGGCGATGGGTGAGCGCGGGCGTGCCCTGGTGCTGGCGCGGTTTGATTCAACGCGGTTATTTGAGGAGTGGATGGCCTGCTGGCGGGAGACCGCAGGCATCGGCAGGTAGGCAAACTGGGCGCTGGCGTGCTATGATCGGGCGCATTCGCAGGAATATGGGGGGCTTGTGGCGCGATCGTTGCGGGTTCTGATGATGACCCAGGTGCTTGACCGGCACGACCAGGTGCTGAGCTTCACCCATGACTGGGTGGCAGCGCTGGCGGCGCGGGTGGAGCGACTGGTGGTTATGCCAGTCCGGGCAGGGGATTACAGCCTGCCGGGTAATGTGGTCGTCGAATCGCTGGGCAAGGAGCGCGGCCTGGGCCGACCGGGCCGCGCTGCGGCGTTTCTCCGCACCCTGGAACGTCACATCCGCGAGGTTGATGTGCTCTTTGCCCACATGATTCCGCGCTATGTCCTGACGGCAGCGCCGCTGGCCGCCCTCTACCGGAAGCCGATCACACTGTGGTATACCCACCGCGAGGCCAGCCTGGAACTGCGTCTGGCCGTCCCGTTGACCCGCCATATCGCCACCGCTCACCCCTCCAGCTTTCCCATCGCCAGCCCGAAGGTGCACGCCCTGGGGCACGGGATCAACACCGCTGCCTTTCAGCCAGCGCCCGCCCCGCCGGATGACCCACCGCTGATCGTCAGCCTGGCGCGGCTTTCCCCGATCAAACGCCACGAGACGCTGATCCGCGCCGCGGCTATCTTGCGCGATCGTTATGGCGATCCTCCCGCCCGCTACGCCATTGCTGGTGGGACGCTCCCCGGCCAGCCTGCGGATTACGCCGATTTCCTGCGGCGGGAAGTCGACCGGCTGCGCGTCGGCGACCGGGTGACCCTGTGGGGGCCGATTCCCGCCGAAGGTGTGCGGGGCGTCTTTCATGAGGCCAGCCTGGCCTTTAATGGCAGCCCGCCAGGCCTGTTCGACAAGGTGGTGCTGGAGGGTTTGCTGTGCGCCGTGCCGACGGTGGTCGCCAACCCGGCCTTTGATGACCTGCTCGGCGAGTACAGCGATCACCTGCGCATCCCCGATGGCAGCGACGCCGAAGCGCTGGCTGCCCGTCTGAACGCCCTGCTCAGGCTAACAGCCGAGGAACGACGGGCCATTGGCCTGACCCTGAGCGCGCGCGTCGCCGCTGCCCACAGCCTGGATAGATTGATGGACCGCCTGGTGGCGTTGATGGCCTCCTGAGCGCGTCGCCTGCGGCAGGTAACCCACCGCTGTTCGTCGGTGATGGGTATGATGAGGCAGAGACTGGGGACGATAACGGATTGATGAGCCAGCGATCCGTCTGCTATCTTGGCGCTTTTGATCCTGCTGCCACCCGCAACCGCGTTATCCGCGCCGGGCTGGAAGCGCGCGGCTGGAAGGTCTCGATAGCCCCGCTGCCCACCGGCCTCAACCTGCGCCAGTCCCTGCCGGTTCTATGGCGAACCATGCGGCGGGAAGCCCGCGAATGCGACGCCTTGATCGTGGCTGAATATAACCAGTTACTCGCCCCGCTGGCCGTGGCGTTAGGGCGGCTACTGGGCAAGCCCGTGCTGGTCGATTACATCGTCGGGCTGTATGAATCGCGTGTGGTGGATAGCAACGTCCGGGAGCGTCGCTGGCGCAGCCGCGCCTACCGGGCGCTGGACGCCTGGAACCTGGCAACGGCGGCAGGCGTCTTCACGGATACCAACTGCCACAAAACGGCCTTCCTGGAGCAGATCGGCGCACCGGCGCGGCGGCTGGCCGTCGTCCCGGTAGGAGTTGGCCCGGAATGGTTGTCTGCCGTCCCGCCTGTCGAAAAAGGGCCGGACGAGCCGCTGCTGGTGCAGTTCTACGGCAACTTCAACCCCTTTCATGGCACAGAGGTGATCCTGCGGGCGCTGAGCTGGCTCAACACGGATGAGCGCTTTCGCTTTGAGATGATCGGGCGCGGGCCACGCCACGCCGCCGCCATCGAGCGCGCTCACCTGCTGGGTATCCAGCGGCTGGACTTCATTGAGCCACCGGCTCTATCCGACCTGATCCCGATGGTGGCGCGGGCCGATATCTGCCTGGGTGTCTTTGCCCGGCGCACCAAGACGGATTATGTGGTACCACACCGCATTCTGGAATGCCTGGCGCTGGAGAAGCCGTTGATCACCGCTGAGTCGGCAGCCATCCGCGAATACTTCGCCCCGGGGGAAGACCTGATCACCGTCCCGCCGAGCAATCCCGGCGACCTGGCCCGCATGATCCGCCGCCTGGCGGAAGACCCTGCCCTGCGTGAGCGCCTGGCCGTGACCGGCGCCAGAACAGTGCGCCGCCATTACACGCCGGAACAGGCCGTTGCGCCGTTGGTCGCCCTGTTGGAACGGGTGACGTAACGGCGTCAGCCCTGGTTTACAGGTACTGGCGGATGATTGCAACCAGCGCCTGCGCCCGGTGACGATAAGTGTGCTCTTTGAGGAAGCGTGCTCGCGCCGCCGCCCCGATCGCCGCCCGCGCTGCCTCGTGATCCAGCAGCCAGGCGATACGCTCTGTTGCTTCCTCCGCGCTGGCCAGGATGATCACTTCCTTTTCCGGCTCGAACCACGTTTCCAGCCCGCTGTAGGGGCTGGAAACCATGCACGCGCCCAGCGCGGCCAGCTCAAAGGGGCGGGCGTTGCTGCTGGCATAGACGCTGGCGTGGGCCTGGCGGGTGATCAGCAGGTTGATCCGGCTGCGGCAGGCGTACTGGCGTAGCTTGCTGAAGGAGAGGTAGGGCAACCGTTCGGCGCGGCCCAGATCACCCAGCGCTGTGCCGCGCACGGCAAAGCGCCGCTCCGGCAGCGCCCGCGACGGCTCCGCGATCATGGCCCGGATCCAGTCCTCGCGGTATTCCGCCCCGTGACCGTAGAAGAAGACATCGATGTCCTGCGGAACTTCCAGCGGCGACCAGATGTCCGGGTCGGCGGCGTAATGTAGGGTGTGGACATGGCGCGCCCCGAGGGCGGTCAGATGTTCCAGCGCCCCGACCGAGCTGCCCAGTACCGCCGTGTACTCGCCGGGGTCAGCCCCCTGGTAGATGCGGAAGCCGGTAGCGAAGCCCCTGAACTGCGGCAGGCTGGCCGGCAGGTCGCCATCGTAGAAGAACACCGGCTTGCCGTGCTTTGCGATCAGGTAGGCTGGCACGCCGGCCACGTGATTGAGCGGGATGGTCAGGAAGAGCAGGGCGTCGATGTCTGGCTGCTCAGTCAGCAGCCGGTCGAGTACCGCCCGCCAGCGGGGGGCGATCAGCGTTTGCGCCGCCCGGCGGATCAGGCGCTCGCTGAGCGATTCCGGTTGCCCGGCGGCGGGAGTCCTGACGGGTGGTGTCCCACTGATTCGCGGCAGGCGGTGGGCGGCATCGCGCAGCGCCTTGAACAGGTCGCCCTGGCGCTTGACCGGATTGGGGACGGCCTGCCACCACAGCGTTTCGATGGCCGGACCCTGATAGGTGGTCACGACCAGCTCAACGCCGATCTCATACAGTCCCTTGAGCAACTGCCACCACGACGGTGTGCTGCTGAACGGTTGCTGGAGATCGAGGGATGAGGCGACGATCAGGAGTTTCATGCGCGGTTTGTGCTATGATCAAGTATAAGAAAGAGCACGGTTCATACAGGCACTCTCACCACGATACTCTAACCGATCCCGCGCCAGTTGGGTAGGCCAGCGATAGTTCCTGTTTCTTTCCAGAATCCAGGGGATCGGCGTGCTCCAGACCGGGAAACAGGAGAAGACGACGATGACGACAAGCGCGGATGAGCACTTTCTGCGGCTGACGTTCAAGCTGGCTCTTAAAGCTCGCCAGCACGGGGCTGACCCATTCGGCGCAGTGCTGGTGCACGACGGCACCGTGGTGGCCCAGGATCGCGACCGCAGTGTTGAAGCTTCTGACCCGACCTACCATGCCGAACTGGCCGTGATCAGCGCCTACTGCCGGGAGAATCACGCTTTCTCTCTGGAGGGCTTTACCCTATACGCCAGCGTCGAGCCGTGCATGATGTGCGCCGGCGCGATCTACTGGGCGCGCATCTCCCGCGTGGTCTTCGGGGCGCCGCAGACCGTCCTCCAGCAGATGACGGGCGGCACACCCAAGCCATCCTGCGAGAGCATCCTGAACATGGGCGGCAAGCGGCGGGTGGAGGTTGTAGGGCCTCTCCTGCTGGATGAAGCCCTGGCCGTCTTTGAAGGCTACGTCTGGACGCCCCGCCTGGCCCGTCACCGCCAGCTCTTCGGGACTGGCCTGTCCTGAGGGAGGAAAGCCGATGACTCATCGCTCTGACGCCATGACCACAGCCACAGCTTTCATCGTCGTTCACTACCCGGATTGCCGGGCGGCTTTCCTGGCGGGGAGTGTGGTGCGCGGTGATCATACGCCGACCTCCGATCTGGATATTGTGGTCGTGACGGGCCACCCGGACGCCCCCTTCCGGGAATCGCTGTATTTTGGCGGCTGGCCGGTTGAGGCGTTTGTCCATACGCCGGAGTCGTTGCGCCGCTACTTCGCCAGTGATGTAGCGCGGCGGCGGCCTTCCCTGCCGATGATGTGTGTGGAGGGCGCCATTCTCTGTGACCGCGATGGGACAGCCGCACAAATTCGGGCGGAGGCGGAGTCGTTGCTGGCCGCCGGGCCACCCCCTCTGACGCCGGAGGAAACCGATAGTCTGCGCTACACCCTGACCGATTTGCTCGACGATTTACAGGGCGCTGCTGATAGCGGGGAACGGTACTTCATCGCAGCAGAGCTGGCCCAGCGCGCCGCCGAGTTCGTGCTGATCACCCACGGCCAGTGGGCGGGAACCGGCAAGTGGACTCTCCGCGCCCTGCGTCGCTACAACCCCACCCTGGCCGACCGTCTGGCCGACGCCCTGCGCGATCTGTATTGCCATCGGCGGGTTGACGCCCTGATCGCCTTTGTCGATGGCGCGTTGGCTCCTGCAGGCGGGCGGCTCTTTGCCGGTTTCAGGCAGCAAGGGTAAGTGTTTCCGGTCTCCAGAGTGCCAGGCCGGGAAGCTATAGAACAGGAGGGCGACCATGGCGTTTGAAATCACCAGCGCCGCGTTCGCCAGCGGCGCGACCATCCCATCCCGTTACACCTGCGATGGCGATGACCTCTCTCCCCCGCTGGCCTGGCAGGGCGCGCCGGCGGGCACGCGGGCCTTCGCGCTGATCTGTGATGATCCCGACGCCCCGGCGGGGACGTGGATCCACTGGGTGATCTACGACATTCCGGCTACAGAAACCGGGTTGGCCGAAGGGATACCGCCGCAGGAGACGCTGCCCGGCGGGGCCAGGCAGGGCGTCAATAGCTGGGGCCGTGTGGGCTACAACGGGCCGTGCCCGCCGCGGGGCACGCACCGCTATTTCTTCACCCTGTACGCCCTCAATACACTGCTCCAGCTGGGGCCGGGAGCGCGCCGCGACGACCTGCTGCGGGCATTGCGCGGGCATATCCTGGCGGAAACCCGGCTGATGGGCACCTATGCCCGGCGGTGAGCGAAAGGCGGCGCGATGCGAGTCGCGCCGCTACGGTTGTCCGGGCGTGTTTGTGGCGGCAATCTCTGCGTGTTCAGCTTGGCTTTGAGCCCCGGAAAAGCTTAGAAATTCGTGAATTTTGCCCATTTTTGCCTAAAGAACCCTTTTATGGTGAAATTTGGCACTTTAATTTCTTACGAACTCGTGCTATATTGTAGGCAGTTTCCCCTCTAAAGCTCCGGGCTGTGTGTTTCCCCCTCTTCACACGACCTGGAGCTTTACTTTTCAGCAGGCAATGGGGCAGCGGGTTGGCTTCCCGTTCTCCCGGCTTGTTTGCTCTACCACCTGCCTCTGGCCTTGTGTCTTCAGCCTCCCGGCCTCCCAACCCCTGACCTGCTCGCTGTCTGCCGCCATGCCGCCAGAGTTGACAAGGCCCCTGTTGCCTCTGCTGTCGCTATTGACCTCAGAACATAAGTTCGGTATTATAGATTTATGAACATTCACGTGGTCCCCGATACCCTGACCCGTCTGGCCCGGCTGGGCGCCATCACCGAGTTTGAGCCGGCGGGTGACGCCCCCTTGAGCGAGCGCCTGACGCTGCAAAGTCGCCCCGCGCCCGACCCTGAGTTGCTGCCCTGTGTCACCCATGTGACCACCCCTCAGGGTCTCAAGCCGGTCATGAAGACGATGATCACCACCGCCTGCGAGAAGAACTGCTTCTACTGCCCGTTCCGCGCCGGGCGGACACAGATGCGCCGCGAGACCTTTTCGCCGGATGAGCTGGCCGCCGCCTTCGACAGGCTGGTGCGGGCCGGGGTAGTGGAGGGCATCTTTCTCTCGTCAGGTATCATCAAGGGCGGCGCAGCGGTGCAGGATCGTATCCTCGATACGGGCGAGATCATCCGTCATAAGTACGGCTACCGGGGCTACATCCACCTCAAGATCATGCCCGGCGCGGAATACGACCAGGTCGTTCGCGCCATGCAGATTGCCGATCGCGTGTCGATCAACCTGGAAGCACCTACACCCGAACGGTTGCATGCCCTGGCCCCCCGTAAGGATTTCAGCGATGACCTGCTGCTACGCCTGCAGTGGGCGCAGCGCATCCGCCAATCGAACCCGGAGCGTCGCTGGGCCAGCAGCGTGACCCAGTTCGTGGTCGGCGCGGTGGGCGACACGGACCTGGAGTTGCTGAGTCTGAGCGCCCGCCTGTACCGCCAGCTTGGCCTGAAGCGGGCCTACTACTCTGGCTTTAGCCCGGTGATCGATACGCCTTTCGAGAACCTGCCGCCGACCGATCCCCAGCGCGAACGGCGGCTGTACCAGGCCAGCTTCCTGTTGCGTGATTACGGCTGGGATGTGGAGGAGCTACCCTTTGAAGGGGTGGGTAACCTGCGCCTCGATGTTGATCCCAAGCGCGCCTGGGCCGACGCCCATTTGCTGACCGCGCCAGTGGAGATCATGCGCGCCGACCGGGAGACGCTGCTACGCGTGCCAGGGATCGGGCCGAAAGGCGTGGAGCAACTGCTGCGCGCCCGGCGGCGTGGAACGATCCGCGATCTGGCTACGCTCAACCGGCTCGGTGTGCAGGCCAACCGCGCCGCCCCGTACATCCTCCTCGATGGTCACCGCCCGCCGGTGCAATTGCCGCTGTTCTAGGCCCGCTGCCCCTGATCGGTCAATCCCGCCAGCGGTACAGGATGTATTGTGCTGCTGCGCCATCGTTGCCGCCGCGCCACACTTCAACCAGGTGCCCGGTAACGAAGTCCTCCCAGGCGGCCCAGTCGGCAGCCGTGTAGAGAATGCTGTTCTCCCGCTCGAACGTCCGCCCGAATTCGTACACCAGCAGGTAATCCGCCGTTGCCCGCCACGCCGCCGCGATCGCTGCCGGGGAGCCATCGTCAACTGCCCGCCGCGCGTAGTACCAGCCGTCCATCAGCGAGTCGGGCCAGCAGTTTAGCCGGTCGCCGTCGCAGTAGAGGTAGCGCGGCTCCCAAAGGAAGCGTACCGTCGTCCCCTCCGGCAAGGTGTTGACCTGGCGCATGGCCCCATAGTGCCAGCCCAACGCGTGCTCCAGGTAACGCTCGCGATAGCCCGCCTCGCCAGAGAAGTAAATCTGTACGCCCTTGCGCCCCAGTGTCCGCAGGGCATCACCCACCGTGAAGATCAACGCCAGTGCCACTATCGCCCGTACAACGAAGCCAAGGTTGAGCGGCTTATCCGGCAGCCGCCGCAGCGACTCCAGAGCGATGCCGGCCACGACTGCCAGCGGACCGAACAGGTATAGCACCAGTCGCGTTTGCAGGCTGATGTACGACCCGAAGGCAGCGCTCAACACCCACGCTACTGTCACCGCCCCAACCACGATCAGGGCGCAGCGCACCGTCGCCCGCTCCGCCGCCGTGAGCTGCCGCCGGGTGAGCAGGAGCAGTGGTGTCAGCATTACGAACAGCGGGCCGATGTCAGTGTTGTATGTCCCGGCTCCTTCTACCCCCAGGACGCTGGCCGTCAGCGGCAGCAGCGGAAGTTGCCAGGCTCCGCCGCCGTAGATCAGCCCGGAACCGGGCTGGCTGTACCATGCCCGGCGGATTGCGTCCATCTCTCCACCATCGAAGAGCAGCGGGTAGAACGGGTTGCCGTACCACAGCGCATTGCGGATCAACCAGGGGGCCAGAATCGCCGCCGCGACCAGCCCGTAGAGCAGGCCGTAAGACAGGACGCTTCTCCAGGCTTCCCGCCGGGCTAACCACAGCACCAACAGCCCCAGCGCCGCGCCCAGCCATACCACAGTGTACTTGGTGCTCATGGCCAGACCCGCTGCTGCGCCCACCAGCAGGAGATAGCCCACCCCCCGCCGCGTCTCCGCGCCTTCCAGCTCGCCGGCGCGGCGCACCTCGTCCCACCGTTCCGCTGCGGAGACGGCCACGACAGCCAGCGCTACTGGCAACAGATCGGCGTAGGCGTAGGTCATCTCCAGCCAGATCGTCCGCCCGGCCAGGAGGACGCCTACTGCCGCCCAGCCCGCCGCTGGGCCGGATCGCCGGGCGGCATATCCGCCAGCTGCCAGTAACAGGCCGACGCCGACGATCCAGTGCAGCAGTGCGGCGCCGGTCAGCCGCCCGGTCAGCGCCAGCTGGCCGGCGTAAAGCGTATCGACCAGTTGTGAGAAGCCAAGGAAATGGTTGTGCTCAACAGCAGAGAAGCGGCTGTTGAGGACGTGCTGGGCCGCCCCTGCCAGATGATAGGTCAACACATCCCACATCGACGGTGGGAGCAGGGCCAGCAGGAAGGCGATCGCCAGCAGAATCAGAGCAATAAAGGCCAGGAACCGTCCCCACCGGTCGCGGGGCAGACCGCCACGCAGAAGGCCCTGCCAGTCTCCCGCCCAGGTTAGCGTTTCCCGCCGGGTCAGCGCCGCCACAGCCAGCAGCAACGCTGCCATGCTCAGCGGGCTGAGCGAGACCGCCCCGACGGCCAGGATCAACAGGGCGAGCGCTCCCAGCCCGATCAGCAGGGTCGTTGCCAGTCGTTCCGCCGGGCTGAGAAAGCTCAGGTCCAGGCGGGCCAGCAGGCGCGTCCCCAGCCCGCCTGCCAGCAGGGCGAACAGGGCAGCTACTGCCGCGTCCAGGATTGCCCCGCCGATCGCCTCGGCCAGCGGCGGAGTCAGGGGTTTATGCACCCAGTAGTACAGCCCCAGGACGAGCGCCAGCCAGAGTAGAGCCGCGCCAGTGGCAATGGCGCGGCGCATGGTTTTGCCTGTGGGATGAGCCATTTCCGGGATGTGCGGGCGCTGCTAGTACGTCAGCGAAGCCTTGCTGCGCGTCTTCTGCAGCGCCGATTCCGGCACTTCCCCCGCCAGCAGGGCCAGTGAGATATCGATCACCTCGTGGGCTTCCTCGGGCGTGGTCGTGCCGATGGTCACCATATCGCAGGGCCGCAGCGTGCTCCATACAAAAGCCAGGCCCACTACCGGCAGCAACCTGCCTGCCGCCAGCGGCTTGATGGTCATGACCGGCTTGCGAGCGTTCTTGATGATGCCCATTACCCAGTCCGCCTCGACCTGCATCAGGAAGCCCGCCGCATTGTAGAGCTGGATGTACGTTTCCACATCCGCGTCCTGCATATCGGCGTAGACGATCGCTTCCGGCATGTGGGTGGAAAGGCCGGGGATCATCTCCCGCTCGCGAATCAGGCGGGTGTAGTGATCGATGTCGCGGATGACGCGCGTCCGCCGGTCGATCAGAGCGTCGGTTACGCACTGGTGCGGCATGCATATCGTTGCGCCCAGCGCCTTCGCCCGGTCCAGTACCGGCTCCGGGTCCTCCGCCGGGTTGCCGCCGGGGGTGATGTTGAAGCTCGGCGTCAGGATGCGGATCATCTCCACACCGGTGGCATCTTCGGCGTCGCGGATGGCCTCCTCCAGCGGCTCGGAAAGCGGGGCCATGACCGCATTCACGCCGCGGGCCATAAACACTTTAAAGATAGCGGTCATGCGTTCGCGGGTCTGTAAATCTTTAATGAATTTATCTTTGGCCGGGCTGGAGTGGGAATAGCCCAGCAGCCAGTTGGTGCCGATGATCAGGCGGGGCAGGCTGACTCCGCCGACGGTTGTGCGTGGGAAATCGCTCATGGAGAACTCCCTGGGACAAAGATGAAGCCGGGCAAGTTTGACTTCGATTATAGGCCAGATCGGCGGGTACGCACACCATGCTTGAAGCGGGGTATCCTTTTCGGTTGAAACCGGGCGCAAGGCCGTTCGGCTGGCGTTACCCCCTGGCCGGAATCTATGCGCAGCGCAGCAGGGGTGAGACCCAGCGCACAACCAGTTCGCACCTCAACCGAATTCGATACACTGCCATGGAACGGGATCATGGCCGCCAGATCGCAGGTAGCTTCCGGCGGGCGCATCCTTCCCTGCTTTCCGCGCCCGACCTCCGCCCATTAACAGCAGAACACGGTATACTCTTGGCGGTGTGTCTGTTCGCCTGTGCACAACAGGGGGTTGCCCATGGTGCAAAGCCTGGTGCTGCTGCCCGCGCCGCAGCGGCTGAACTACCTGGAAGGCGCGTTGGAGCTGGAGCCGGGACGCTTTATCTGGTTGGCGGACGGGGTACCGCTGCCGATTGGGCGGGCGGTTCGGGCCGCCCTGGCTGTAGCCGGGCCACACTGGACTCTGACCGCCGCCCGTCTGGACGGCAGGCAGATCGGTGCTTCGATCCGCCTGGACCCGACGGCCGTCCTCAGGGCGCAGGGCTACACCCTCAGCATCACGCCGCAGGGTATTGAAATCGTCGCCCACGACCGGCCGGGCGCGTTCTACGCGGCCATGACCCTCACCCAGATCGCCCGCCAGATGGAAGACAACCGCCTGCCCTGCCTGCAGATCGAGGACTGGCCGGATTTCCCCAGCCGCGGCGTTATGCTGGATATCAGCCGCGACAAAGTCCCGACCATGGACACCCTTTATGGCCTGATCGACCGCCTGGCCAGCTGGAAGATCAACCAGCTACAGCTTTACACGGAGCATACCTTCGCCTACCGCAACCATACCGTTGTCTGGGCGGAAGCTTCCCCCATGACCGGCGAAGAAATCCTGGAGCTGGATGCCTTCTGCCGGGAGCGGTACATTGAACTGGTGCCCAACCAGAACTCCTTCGGCCACATGCTGCGCTGGCTCAAGCATCCGGCCTATGCCCACCTGGCCGAAGCGCCGAACGGCTTTACCTTCCCCTGGGGGCGGGTTTCCAGGGAGCCGTTCAGCCTGTGCCCGACCGATCCGGGTTCGCTGGCGCTGCTGGCGGAGTTGTACGAGGAGTTGCTGCCACACTTCAGCAGCCGCCAGTTCAACGTCGGGTGCGACGAAACCTGGGATGTCGGCCAGCCCGGCACGCGCAGCGAAGCGATCGCCCGCCAGAAGGGCGCTGGCCGGGTGTACCTGGATTTCCTGCGCCAGATCCACGATCTGGTTACCCGGCATGGGCGCACCATGCAGTTCTGGGGCGACATCATCATCAAGCACCCCGACCTGATCCCGGAACTGCCCGCCGACACGATTGCCCTCGAATGGGGCTACGAGGCGGATCATCCTTTTGATGAGCACGGCGCGGCCTTCGCTGCATCGGGCATCCCGTTCTATGTTTGTCCCGGCACGTCAAGCTGGCTGAGCATTGCCGGGCGGACGGCAAACGCGCTCGCCAACCTGTGGAGCGCCGCGGAAAACGGCCTCAAGCACGGCGCGATCGGCTATCTGAACACCGACTGGGGCGATTACGGCCACTGGCAGCCGTTGCCTGTCTCCTACCTGGGCTTTGCCTACGGCGCAGCGGTGAGCTGGGCAGCGGCGGCTAACCGCACCCTGGATGTGCCCGCCGCCCTGGATCACTTTGCCTTCCAGGATGAGGCGGGCGTGATGGGGCAGCTGGCTTACGATCTGGGCAATGTCTACCAGCTGGCCGGTGTGCTGGGCGATAACCGCTCGGCCCTGCACGGCCTGCTGATGCACGCTGATGTGCCGCTGGGCGAAACCTGGATGGCCGGCCTGAAGGCCGAAAACCTGGCCCGCGCTCAGGCAGCCATCGAGGAGATCATGCTGCGTCTGGACAGCGCGCAGATCATGGCTCTGGACGCCGACCTGATCATGGATGAGTTCGACCTGGCCGCCAACCTGTTGCTGCATGCCTGCAAGCTGGGTCAGGCGCAACTGGCCGCGCCGGGCCAGAAGGTGACCAACATTCCGGGTCGGCAGCGCAAGCGGCTGGCCGAGGAACTCGAACCGCTGCTGGATGAGTACCGGCGCATCTGGCTGGCCCGCAACCGGCCCGGCGGCCTGGCGGATAGTATCGCCCGGCTGGAGAAGTTGCTGGCGCTCTACCACCAGGCATAACACTAGCAGATGCACTGAGAAGACGGGGTAGTTCGCGGGCGCGGGCTGCCCCGTCATTAACCTGAACAGCCGCGGGAGATGACCCTCAGAGGGGCAACACATGACTGAAGAAAATCCGAAAGTTGAACAGCCCGAACAGAAAAAGGATGACACCCCGGAGAAAAAGCCCACGCCGCCGGAACCCGCGCCGGTCGAGACGCGCCATACCGTCGCTGTGAACGGGCGCACGCTCTCCTATACCGTCACCACCGGGCGGCTGCCGCTGACCAACGAGGAAAAGGGCGAAGTCGAAGCGCACGTGTTCTTTGTCGCCTATACGCTTGACCGCCCGGAGGGCGCGCCGCTTGGCGCCCGCCCGCTGACATTTGTGTTCAATGGCGGCCCCGGATCGTCGTCGGTATGGCTACACTTGGGCGCGGTCGGGCCGCGCCGTGTCCTGATGCAGGACGAAGGCTGGATGCCCGCGCCGCCTTACCGGCTGGTCGATAACCCGCATACCTGGCTGGACCTGACTGACCTGGTATTCATCGATCCGGTCGGTACGGGCTTCAGCCGCGCCGTCAAGCCGGAACTAAACCAGCAGTACTGGAGCTTGCGCGGGGATCTGCAGGCGGTCGGTGAATTCATTCGCCTGTACCTGACGCGCTACAACCGCTGGGCCTCGCCCCTGTTCCTGGCCGGGGAAAGCTATGGCACCACCCGCGCGGCAGGGCTGGCCGGTCATCTGGTTGACCGGGGCATCGCCTTCAACGGCATCGTCCTGATCTCCACCACGCTCAACTTCCAGACGCTGGAATTTGAGCAGGGCAATGACCTGCCCTATGCGCTCTTCTTGCCTACCTACACGGCTACTGCCTGGTACCACCGCAAGCTGCCCGCTGACCTGCAGGAAAAGCCCCTGCGCGCCGTGCTGGATGAGGTGGAAGCCTGGGCTGGCTCGGAGTACCTGATCGCCCTGGCTAGAGGCGACCGGCTGGCCGAGAGCGAGCGCCAGGCCGTGATCAGGAAGCTGGCCCGCTACACCGGCCTGGAACCGCGTTACATCGAGGGCACGCGGCTGCGCATCGAGATCATGCGCTTCTGTAAGGAACTGCTGCGGGATGAAGGGCGCACCGTTGGTCGCCTGGATTCGCGCTTCAGGGGTTTGGACGCCCTGGCTGTGACCGAACGCCCGGAGTTTGACCCCTCCTACACCGCGATTGTGCCACCCTATACGGCCATGCTCAACGACTACGTGCGCCGCGAACTGGGCTACGAGACCGACCTGGAATACCAGACGCTCAGCTTCAAGGTGAATGCCGAATGGCAGTGGGATCAGGGCAAGTATGCCGATACCAGTGAGGCGTTGCGCGGCGCACTGGCCCGCAACCCGTACATGAAGGTTTTTGTGGCCGCCGGGTACTATGACCTGGCGACGCCCTATACGGCAACCTACTACACCCTCAGCCACATGAATCTGGCTCTGGAACAGCGGGCTAACGTCCAGACGGCGGAATATGAGGCCGGGCACATGCTCTACCTGGACCTTAAATCGCTGGCCAGGCTCAAGACGGACGTGGCCGGTTTCATCGCCGGGGCGCTGGGTGGCCAGGGATAAGCAGGCAGTGGCGCGGCGTATGCTGTGCCACTGCGCTGCTGCAGATCGCTGACAGGCCCGGCCTGCCCCGACCAGGACGCCATTTCATCCGCTAGCACAAACGTGCTATACTACCTCTTGAGCAGCTTCCAGCAGTGAGATGGGGCTTATGGCCAAGACGCGCACCAAATACGTTTGCCAGGAATGCGGGCGCGAATCCCCGCGCTACATGGGCCGCTGCCCGTCCTGCGGCGAGTTCAACACCATGGTCGAGGTAGTGGAAGCACCGCCCGCCAAAGGCGGCGGCCCGCGTCCAGCAGGCGCACCACAATCCCGCCCCCAGAAGTTGCGCGAGATCAGCGGCGACGCCGGCCTGCGCCTGCCGCTGCCCATCGCCGAGTTCTCCCGTGTGCTGGGCGGTGGGATCGTCCCCGGCAGTATCGTCCTGATCGGCGGCGATCCCGGCATCGGCAAGAGCACGCTGCTGCTGGAGGCGGCGGCGAAGCTGGCCGATACCAGCGGGCCGGTGCTTTACGTTTCCGGCGAGGAATCGGCCCACCAGATCAAGATGCGTGCCGAACGGCTCAACCTGCATCCTGAGGAGCTATACATCGTCACGGAAACCAGCCTGGGGACGATCTTTGAGCATGTAGCCCGCTACCAGCCGCAAATCCTGATCGTGGACTCGATTCAAACCACCTTCACCGAGGAGGTGGCCTCTACCGCCGGGAGCGTCACCCAGGTGCGGGAGTGCGCCAACCGCCTGCGCGAGCTGGCCAAGAGCAGCGGCATGGCCGTTTTCATCGTCGGGCACGTGACCAAAGAGGGCACGATCGCCGGGCCGCGTGTCCTGGAGCACATCGTCGACACTGTGCTCTACCTGGAGGGCGACCCCTTCCAGACCTACCGTCTGCTGCGCAGCGTCAAGAACCGCTTTGGCGCGACGAGTGAGGTGGGCGTCTTTGAGATGCGTGGCAGCGGGCTGGTGGAAGTGTCCAACCCGTCGGAGGCGTTCCTGGCGGAACGGGTGGTCAACGCGTCGGGCAGCGCCATCGCCGTCACGCTGGAAGGGACGCGCCCGCTGCTGGTGGAAGTGCAGGCGCTATGTAGCCCGACCTCCTTCGGCTATGCCCGGCGCACCGCCAATGGCATCGACTACAACCGCCTGCTGCTGATTACCGCTGTGCTGACGCGGCGGATGGGCTTCAAGCTGGTGGAGCAGGATGTCTTCGTCAACGTGATCGGCGGCCTGAAGATCGATGAGCCGGCGGCAGACCTGGCCGTAGCCGTCGCCCTGGCCTCCAGTTACCTGGATCGCCCGGTGCCCGCTGACCTGGCCATCGTTGGCGAGATTGGCCTCAGCGGGGAGTTGCGGGCGGTGAGCCAGCTCCCGATCCGCCTGAACGAGGCGGCCAAGCTGGGCTTCCGCCGCATCCTGGTGCCCCGCGCCCGGCGCAAGGACGATCTGGCGGTCAAAGGGCTGGAGGTGATCCCGGTGCGCAGCATCGCGGAAGCCTTCCGTGTGGCCGTGCCGGAGCAGTGACGGCCATCCTCCACTTGACGAATCCCGCTGGATGGCCTACAGTCGCGGGCAGGCACGATTCCCCCCAGGAGGCATCAGGCATGGCGATCAACTACGCCAAGTTCGGGCTGGATGCCAACCAGCCGCTGGATTCCTCTGGCAACATCGCGCGCCGCCTGCAGAACCCCGACCTGCTGGCTTCTTCCGGCGCGCACTGGCTACGTCTCAACTTCGTGCTGCCCAACCTCAATTACCTCGACCGCTATGACCGCATTGTTGATGGCTTCCGTAGCCGGGGGATGAAGATCTACGCCACGGTCGGCCACGACGCCTGCCGCGACTTCTGGCTCGGCGATACCCTGCGCGACCCCAACCATCCCAACGCCGCTGCCTGGATTCAGGCCTACGCTGCCCGCTTCCGGGCCATCGTCGACCGCTACCGGGGCAAGGTCTTCGTCTACGAGGCGCTCAACGAGCCGAACGGCTGGCATGGCGGCGACCGCGCTCTGGTTCATCCGCGCTGGTTCGTGGCCATGATGAACACGCTCTACCAGACCCTCAAACCCCGTGAGCGCGGCATCCGCCTGATCAGCCCCCCGCTGGAAGCGACGTGGGTCAATGGCAACGAGGCCGCCCGCTACCTGAACACTGTCTACCAGATCGGCAACTGGGCGCCCGGCGAAGTCCCGTGGGACGGCGTCGGCTACCACCTTTACATTGGCGAAGACCCTGCTTCACCGACCGGCACCGATGGCTCGATTAACCCGGAGGATATCCGCGCCACCTACCGCTCCTACATGGACCGTATGTGGGCGGTGATGCATGCCCACGACCCCGGTACCAAGCACCTGATCTTCGTCTCGGAGTTCGGCTGGTCATCTGATCTGGGGGAGGATTACCAGGCCCGCCAGAATACGCTGGGCATGTCCCTGCTGTCCGCCGATGACCGGGTGGCGTTGGCCTCGCTGTTCTGTGCGGAGGATTTCGGCAAGAAGTACGGCCTGTTTGTGGAAGGGCTGGGCCGCCCCAAGCAGGCCTTCCACAAGTTCCAGGAACTGATGCGCGCTCACGCCCCGCAGCGCAGCGCCCAGGTTGACCTTAAAGCGCTGGAGGGACCGGTTAACGTGCCGGTGGAAGGCGCGCCCAAAGGCCCAAGCTGGCCATGGTCGGTCGGGCCGGGGCTGATGAAGCACCCGGTGCAGCGGCGGGTGGTGATCCTGCTGCCGCCTTTTGACGACGGCCGCTGGGGGCGGGCGGTGCTGGACGCCGGTTACTACGGCCAGGGCGGGGTGACGATCACCTGGAGTCCGGGCGAAGCCGGGCTGACCATCGCCGGGGAAACGCGCCTGGTGCTGGTGGTCAACCCGCTGGAATGGGGCACGCCGGATGGCTCGATGGTGCCCTGGTTCCGGGCCAATACGCCGGGCGTGAAGGTGCGGGAGGAGACCTTCACCTCCCCCAAAGCCCTGACTGACTGGCTGAAGGCCAACCCTGACCCCTTCGCCGGGATGCAGTAGCCCGCGGCCTGAGCAAAGAGAAAACGGGCGCAGCTGGCTGGCTGCGCCCACTTTTCCCGTTACATGTTGGACGAATCCCCCGTTTGCGTCTAATGTTAGAGGCGAATGGCCCTGGATGGTGCCCCTGACGCACCGGGAGGACAGTATGCGGCACGCGCTTCTGATCGCCCTGACTGCGCTATTGCTGGCGGCTGGCCCGGCCCTGGCCCAGAGTCCCGGCGGCGCTGGCCTCGGCGACAGCTATTACCCCGCTCTGGGCAATGGCGGTTACGACGTCCAGCACTATGACCTGAACCTGCTCTACGACTTTGACGCCCGGCTGCTGATGGGCACAGCCACAATCGAGGCTGTTGCCACGCAGGACCTGAGCGCCTTCAACCTGGACTTCCGGCGGCTGACGATCAACCAGATTCGCGTCGACGGGGCCATCGCTGCTTTCGAGCACCGCGGCACGGAGTTGACCGTCATCCCCACCCGGCCCATCCCCGCCGGGGCCACCTTCACGACCGTCGTTCTGTACGAGGGCATCCCCGGCATGGGCAGTACGCGGATGACTGAGCTGGGCTGGACACATCATGAGAACGGCGTCTTTGTGGCCGGGGAACCAGCCGGAGCGTCGTCCTGGTATCCGGTCAACGAGCACCCGCTGGACAAAGCTACCTATACGATCCGCGTTACCACCCCGGCGGAATATGTCGTCGCCGCCAACGGCCTGCTCACGGAGACCATCGACCGGGGGGCTATGCGGACGTTTGTCTGGGAAAGCAGCTATCCGACTGCCAGCTACCTGGTGACCGTCAGCATTGGGGACTTTGTGATCGAGGAGCAGGAGGGGCCGAACGGCCTGCCTATCCGCAACTATTTCCCGCCCGATATCGCCGAAGAAGCCTCTTACGACTTCGGGCGCACACCACAGATGATCGCGCTGTTCAGCAGCCTGTTCGGGCCGTACCCGTTCGAGGCGTATGGCGTGGTTGTCGCCGATGCACCCATCCCCTTCGCCCTGGAGACGCAGACGCTATCGCTCTTCGGGCGGCGGCATGTGGACGGCGAGCGGGGGGATGAGATCACCGTCGCCCACGAACTGGCCCATCAATGGTTCGGGAACAGCGTCAGCCTGGCCGACTGGTCCGACATCTGGCTCAACGAGGGCTTCGCCGAATACGCTTCCTACCTGTGGTACGAATACCTGGAAAGCCGCGAGGCGCTTGACGAGGTGCTGCACCACTTCTACAACCGCCTGGCAGAAAGCCTCCTGCCCCCGCCCGGATCGCCGCCGCCGGATGACCTGTTCAATATTAGCGTGTATGTCCGGGGGGCGATGACCCTGCACGCTCTGCGCGCCCGGCTGGGCGATGAGGTCTTCTTCCGCATCCTGCAAACCTACTACGACCGCTTCAAGTATGGCAACGCGACCACCGGGGACTTCATCGCCGTTGCGGAGGAAATCAGCGGGCAAGAACTGGACAATTTCTTCGACGCCTGGCTGTACCGTCTGCCGCTGCCCCCGATCCCGGAGCTGGGGTGGGCGCCACCCCCACCGCCAACGGCAACGCTGCGGCCGACGGTGCCCGCCCGGCCAACGGTATCGGCCCTGCCAACGGTGTCAGCTCTGCCAACGGTATCAGCCCGGCCAACGGTGTCGGCTCTGCCGACGGTATCAGCTCTGCCGACGGTATCAGCTCTGCCGACGGTATCGGCCCGACCAACGGAATTGGCCCGGCCGACGGTAACACCCCGGATCACGGTGACACCGATGCCGACCCCGGCCCGCGGGTAAGAAACAGCCTGTCACCGGCTACTGGTTATAGTTCTCGCCGAAGACCTCGACCATCAGCGGGCCAAGCGCGTAGCGGTTAGGGATCACCACCGACTGGCCGTCTGGCGTGGTGTAGAAGCTAATGTAATGCTCGTCGATCACACCGGTACGGATATTTTCCGGGGGGATATCCTTGGCGTACCAGGCCAGCCGGAGCAACTGATCAAAGGTCAGGCCGGTGCGCACACCATCGCGGATGCTGGCCCAGATCGTCGGAGCGGCGACGACAAGCTGCGGCAGATTGCCCACCTGTAGCACCCGGTCGCGGATGGCGAACAACACCTGCTGCTGGCGCTCCGCCCGGCGGAAATCGTTAGAGCCATGCCGGGTACGGGCGTACTTGAGCGCGGTCGCGCCGTCCAGGTGGTGCTGACCGGCTGGCAGGTAGAATGGATCATAGCCGTAGAACATATCGGGATACTGGGGATCGTTGATGGTGGTCTCCACGGTCACGTCGATGCCGCCGATGGCGTCAATCACAGTGATGAAGGCGTTGAAGTCCACAATCAGGTAATCATGGACGCGCATCCCCAGGTTGTACTGCACCGTTTCCATAGCCAGGCGGGGGCCGTAACCCGGCTGGCGCAACTCGCCCAGCACATAGGCGGAATTAACGCGCTGCAGCTGGTTATAGCCGGGGATGTTGACGTACAGGTCACGGGGGATGCTCAGCACGCCGATGCGCCCCGTCGTCGGGTCCAGGCTGGCCAGCATCATGGTGTCGGTGCGGTAGGCGGCGTCGGGGGGGTCGCCGGGCCGCCGGTCCCAGCCCATCAACAGGATGGTAAAGCGTTCCGTGCCGTTCCAGGGTTCGATCCCCAGGTTGGCCGGATCCAGGGTTGGCTGTTCGGCCCCAGCGTCTGAACTGATGGCAAAGTTCGGCACGGCGGTAGGCAGGATGACGACCGAGGTGGCCGACGCCGCGACCATGCCCTCATCCTCAACAAAAGCGTCTGCCCGGCTGCTGCGCAGGATCATGAAGATGCTCAGGCTGGTGACCAGCGTCACACCGATCATGGCCATGGCCACCACCAGCCAGGCCCACTCATTGCCGCGTCGCCGGCGGGGCCGTGTTCGCCGCCGGTACGCCACTTCCGGCGGGCCGGCAGGCCGGGATTCCAGCAGGGGGGGACGCAACGGCGCTGCCCCGGCGACCGGCTGCTGGCGCGGGTAGGGGATAACCGGCGGCAGTCCGGCGGGCCGGGTCAGGGCGGCGTCTTCGTCATCTGCCGGGATGCGCGGCAGGTGCGGCACGGTGGACTGGGGGTCCTGTTCTGAGCTTGCCGGGAATCGTTCGTCCATGCG
Source organism: Anaerolineae bacterium (assembly GCA_013178165.1). Classification (NCBI taxonomy): domain Bacteria; kingdom Bacillati; phylum Chloroflexota; class Anaerolineae; species Anaerolineae bacterium. Next base: position 13,004 of record JABLXG010000025.1, on the reverse strand, counting down.
GTATCACCTGTAAGCGGTCGGACGCCCTCATTTTACTCCTGGGCGGCCCGCCGCCCAAGCCTGTGCTCAGGCGAGAGCGGACTGTAGTTCTACCGTAGACGCGCTACAATTGCCAGCGCGTTTGCGCCCGCACGATGTGCGCCGCACAGCCGGAGTGAAGCAAGAACGATGACTGTTGCCCGTGAACACTGGCGTTTGCTGGTCACGCCGCCATGTACCGGCGCGTACAACATGGCGCTTGACCAGGCTATTCTGGAACAGGTCGGCGCGGGGAATGCGCCGCCTACGCTGCGCTTCTTTGCGTGGACTCCGCCATGCCTGTCCCTGGGACAGGCCCAGCCCAGCGCCGATGTTGACCTGGCGCGCCTGCAGGAACGCGGCTGGGGGCTGGTCCGCCGGCCAACCGGCGGGCGGGCTATCCTGCACACCGATGAGATCACCTATAGCGTGACCCTGCCGAAAAACCATCCGCTGGTGCAGGGCGATGTGGTCGCCAGTTACCACCGTCTGAGCGCTGCCCTGCTTGACGGGCTGGCCCGGCTGGGCTTGCAGGCCCAGGCCGACCGGCGGCTAGAGCGGTCGGCGACGCGCCCCGGCGGGCCGGTGTGCTTTGAGGTGCCTTCCGATTACGAGATCACTGCCAACGGCAGCAAGCTGATCGGCAGCGCCCAGGTGCGGCGCTTTGAAGGCGTGCTGCAGCATGGCGCCCTGCCACTGTGGGGAGATATCACCCGCATCTGTGACGCGCTGGCCTTCCCTGACGAAGCCGAGCGCGAGCGCGTGCGGGCGCGGGTGGCGGTGCGGGCCACCACGCTGGAGCGGGCGCTGGGCCGCCGGGTGAGCTGGGAGGAAGCCGCGGACGCCCTGCGCGACGCCTTTGCAGAGCGCTTCGGGCTGCTCTTTGGCCCGCCGGAAGGGCCGACCGCGGCGGAAGAGGCGCGGGCGGTGGCGCTGGTAACCGATGTCTACGGCGCGGATACGTGGACCTTCCGCCTGTAGGAGGCGGCACACTCCTGGCGATTTCCCGGCCTCTTGTGGGGTACGTACGGTGCTGGTCAGGCTTGTGCGCCGGCGCTACAATCCAGCCAGAACCGTTGCGCCCTGCTGACCGATCGTTGAGAGCCGCGCTATGCCCGATCCATCACCAGCGCCGAATCCGGTAGATTCTGCCGCCGCCAACTGGGGCATCATCGGCCACCAGTGGGCGGTTGAGCATCTGGCCAGGGGGCTGCGCCATGGTCGTGTTCGCCACGCCTACCTGTTTGTCGGGCCAGCCGGGATCGGCAAGACGACGCTGGCCCACGCCTTTGCCGCCCGCCTGAACTGCCTCCACGACGACGAGAACGCCCGTCCCTGTGGCCGGTGCCTGGCCTGCCGCAAAATCGCCGCTGGCAACCACCCGGATGTCAGCCTGATCGAAGCCGAAGAAGTCGGTGGGACGCTCAAGATCGAGCAGGTGCGCGAGTTGATGCATATGCTGGCGCTGCGACCTTATGAGGGCCGCTACCGGGTGGGCATCCTGCGGCGTTTTCACGAGGCGCGCCCGCAGGCCGCTGACGCCCTGCTCAAGACGCTGGAAGAGCCGCCGTCGTATGTGGTGCTGGTGCTGACGGCGGAAAACGTCAACCTGCTGCCGCGCACCATCCTCAGCCGCTGCCAGATACTGCGCCTGCGGCCTGTGCCGGTGCGTCAGGTGGAAGCGGCGCTGACCGCCCGCTGGGGGGCCAACCCGGAACAGGCGGCGCTGCTGGCCCAGCTTTCCGGTGGGCGACCGGGCTGGGCCGTGCGCGCCCTGACTGATCCTGAGGCGCTGGCCTCCCGCGACCTGGCCCTGGATGACCTGGCTCGTATCCTGACGGAGAGCCGCATCGATCGTTTTGCGCGGGCGGAGGCAATGGCCCAGCCGCGCAACCGCGCTGCCCTGCGCGAAACGCTGATCCTGTGGCAACTGTTCTGGCGGGACGTGATCCTGGTCCTGACGCATAGCCGCGTGGCTCCGGTTAACCGCGACCGGCGGGCTTTACTCAACCAGTACGCCCGTGATTTTTCGCTGGAGCAGGCGCAAACCGCCCTGCGCGCCACCCGGCTGGCGCTAGATGACCTCAGCCGCAACGTCAATGTGCGCCTGGCGCTGGAAGTGATGCTGCTGGATTACCCCGGCTTGAAGGGCTAAGAACCTCATATCCGTAAAAGGAGTGCTCAGACAAGGGGTTTAAGCCCCTTGTCCTGTCAGTTCATGGGGATGTTTTACGCAATGGGCCTGATCATCCCTGCCGAAGCCCGGCAAGGTGAGCGCCACGTCTGGGGAGGGCGTGGCGCTCCGGGGGGGGTGAGCAGGGATGGCAAAACTGCTCATGTTTCAGGAGAAGGCCCGCGTAAGGAAGGCTGAGAGAAGCAGGCCTTTACAGAAAAGCCAGGTAGCGACGCAGATCGCGCAAAAAGTTAAGGAAGAACATGGGCCAGCTCCTTGGTCTCAGGGTCAAGTCACGGAAGGGCAATGATGCCTGACAAGCATGATAACACATTTTGTTGTGGAAAAATTGTCCTGCGGTAGAAAATTAACGAAAAATTCACGTTTTGCTTGCTGGAATTTCGATCAGTCAACAAGGTTTGCTTGGTTCTATCTTCACATTGGCTGTGGTTGACTGGTTGACGGGTGCATTCCAGATTGGGGGCAAAAAAGCAAGAAGCTGGCGGAACACTGAGGAGGGATGGGCAATTGGAAACAATACTCGCCTGGCCGGTCCGAGAATGCCCTGATCCCCCCGTGTTGAGCAGATACTCGTGCTGCGTTTGGCTTGGCTTGAGCCACGACTTCGATGACCTCTGGGTTGTGGCGGCTTGACCCTGCCCCAAATTTGGAATGCACCCTGGTTGACAGACTGCTTGCCTGTTTGTCGAAATTTATTCTATATTTAAGGTGTTGGTGTTCTGATGGCCGGCCTTGTGTAACCCCTGCTTGCAGAACTCCACACCTGTTCTTGTTGCCCGACAGGCAGCGCCTCCCTGGCTATCACAGCCTGGGGGCTGCGAGTGTGACCTGGTTGTTGCTTTGTTCCTGCGCTGACCAGGTTTTGCCGGGGAGGCCTTGATGTCCAAGCGCATCCTGATCGTCGAAGATGAACAGACCAACCTGCTGGTAGTGACCCAGATTCTGGAGCTGATTCTGGATCAGCACGACCTGCTCTTTGCCCGCGATGGGCACGAAGCCATCACCATGACTTACCAGCACCAGCCCGACATCATCCTGATGGATCTCTCCCTGCCCAAACTGAGCGGCTGGGAGGTCGTCCGCTCGCTCAAGAAGGACAGCCGGTTCCGGAATACGCCCATCCTGGCCCTGACCGCCCATGCCATGGTCGGGGATCGGGAGCGCGCCCTGGAGGCCGGCTGTGACGACTATTTCACCAAGCCGATTGACATCGACCGGTTTGTTTCGTTCCTGAAACCCTATCTACAGGACGATCATTGAGCCAGCAGGCAGAAAGGCAGGCGAACCATGTTGTTCATCAGAACGGCGCGGGTATACTGGCGCATCCTGAGGAATGTCGGGTCAGTGATGCGGCTCGGACGGCAGGCCGACAAGATATTTCGTTATTATGCCCTGAAAGTTTTTGATGATGCAGGCCTGTTTGAGTACCTGAAAGAACCGCGCACTTACGGTCAGATTCTGGCGGAATTTGGCTTCGCCGACATCGACTATACCCGCGAGTGGCTGGAAATCCTTTCCACCGACAAAGAGAACATGCTGATTCATGAGGATGGTCTCTTCCGCCGCAACCCGGCAGTGGAAATGCCGGACATCAACGCCATCATGGCCCGCACATCGGGCACGGTCAAAGGCTTTTCTCACATGGCCGAGGGCATGACGGTGAACATCCTGCCCCGCATGCGCCAGGAGCCGGTCATCCTGCTGGAAAGCTTTGAAAAAGATGGCCGCCAGTTCCTGACCAAACTGGATAAGACCCTGGGCCAGCGGCTGTACCAGTCCATGCGTAAGGCCGTCTTTGATTTCCTGACGGCGGACGATCTGCGCTGGCTGCATAGCGGCGGCAGGCTGCTGGAGGTGGGCTGTGGCAGCGGGCGGGAAACCGCCGAAATCTGGCTGCGGCTGGGCGGCAAGGTGCGCATCGTCGGCGTCGATCCTGTCCCCGGCATTATCGAGCTGGCCCAGCAGAGCTTCCCCGGCTACCTGAAGGAGATCGATCCACATCACCCACCGGTCACCGACGAAAACCGCCCGGAATTCCTGGAGGCCAGCGCCACGCGCCTGCCCTTTGAGGACAACAGTTTTGAGTCGGCCATGACTTTCTGGATGTTGCACTGGACCCCCGATCCGCGCCAGGCCATCAGCGAGCTGGTGCGGGTGGTCAAGCCGGGCGGCCTGATCTTCGGAGCGCAGGCCTTCAAGCCGGAGGCTAACCCGTACTTTGACCTGGTCTTCCGTACGAACGAAAACTGCCACGGCATGTTCTGGCGGGAGGATTTCCGGCGGTGGTTTGCGGAACACGGCCTGGCGGTGGAACTGGCCTCGCCAGTGGGAACCTACCGCGTCCGCAAGCCCAAGTGAACTTAGCCCGGCAACGGGCCTGAGGGGGGTCCTCTGTGACCCAAGGGTGATATGGCAAGGGACTTGTTCAACACACTGTCGCCGTACAAGCGGCTGGAGCATACCCGGCGGCAGCGCCTGGTGATGGATATCAGCTGGGGCATGGCTCTGTTCATCATTCCGGTGCTGGCGCTGTATGCCCTCATGCTGCTGGACCGCTACGACACACGGGTCCTGCTCACGCTGGTGCTGTGCATGTTCATCATCCCCATCAGCCTGAGCGCTCGTGAACTGGCCCGCCGGGGTAATCCTGCTCTTGGCGGCTACCTGCTCTTGCCCCTGATCATGCTCATCCTGGCCATCAATTCCCTGCTCATCGAAGGGTTGAGCATGGTGGTCGGGCCAGTTTATATCGCTATCGTGGTGATAGCCGGGATGATGCTGGGGCCGCGGGAAAGCTACGTGAGCGCCGCGATTGCCTCCATCCTGTGGGTTGGGACGCAGCTGGCCCTGACCCAGGGGTGGGTTAGCCCGGCCCCGCTGCCGGAGCCTGTTGGCTCGATCAGCATGATGGTCATCATGATCCTGACCATCTTCTTTGTGGGGGTCCTCAGCCAGCTGGGGACCAGCGATCTGCGTCACGCCCTGGACGAAGCCACCTACGACCTGGTGCAGGCTAACCGCCAGCTGGAAGAAGCCAGCAAGCTTAAGTCGCAATTCACCGCCCGCACCAGCCATGAGTTGCGCACACCGTTGAGCGCGATCATCGTCTTCACTGACCTGGCCCTGCGCGGGGCTTATGGCCCCCTGACTGAGAAAATGCGCGCCAGCATGGAACATGTGCTGCTCAGCGCCAAGCGGCTCAAATCCCTGATCGATGACATCCTGGACATCTCCAAGATCGAAGCGGGGGAGATGGTGATCGTGGAAGAGCCGTTTCCGCTGCACCGGCTGGTAGACATCCTGCATACTACCCTGGCTTCCGGCGCCCAGGAAAAAGGGCTGCGCTTTACGGTCACCCTGGCCCCGGATATGCCGACGCAGATCGTGGGGGATGAAAAGCGGCTCAGCCAGATCGCCATCAACCTGGCCCACAACGGCATCAAGTTCACCGACAAAGGCTCGGTTGAAGTGACCATCGACCGGCTGAGTAAGACGCTCTGGCGTATCCGCGTGGCCGATACCGGGCGCGGCATCCGCGAGGAGAACTTCAAGACCATCTTTGAGGAGTTCCGCCAGGAAGTGCGCAACTCCCAGGAAAGCGGCACCGGTCTGGGGCTGGCCATCACCCGCCATCTGGTCCAGATGATGGGCGGGGAGATTCGTCTGCAGAGCGAGATCGGCAAGGGCAGCACCTTTGACGTACTGCTGCCGCTCAAGCCCGCGCCGCCAGAGGAGCCGCCAGCGGAAGCCGGGCAGCCCGAATCGGCGCCCCGGGCGTCAACGCCACAGACTGGCCCGGCGGCGTAGCAGCGGCGCGGCTTCCTGCTACACATAGAGCGCAGAGAACAGGCCGGGAGGCCGGGGAATCGCCCGGCTTCCCGGCCCTCTCGATCTCCCGGCGCTTCCCGGCGCTGCCCCGGCAGCCCGGTCGTGGTACAATCGGCGCCTTGAATGTGAGCGTCCAACCTGCGCCTGAGCGAGATACCCGCCATGACCCGCTACGAACCCGTCATCGGCCTGGAAGTCCACGCCGAACTGCTGACCCGCAGCAAGATGTTCTGCGGTTGCGCCGTCGTGGATAGCACCCAGGCTCCGCCCAATACCGTCACCTGCCCGGTCTGCCTGGGGATGCCTGGCGTCCTGCCGGTCATCAACGCGCGGGCAGTGGAGATGGCCCTGCTGGTCGGCCTGGCCCTGGACTGCGAGATCCCGCCGTTCAGCCAGTTCGCCCGTAAGAACTACTTCTATCCCGACCTGCCCAAGGGCTACCAGATCAGCCAGTACGAGCATCCGCTGGCTGTGAACGGCCACCTGGACGTTGACCTGCCGGGCGGCGGGGCAAAGCGGATCGGGATCATCCGCGCCCATCTGGAAGAGGATACCGGCAAGCTGACCCATACCGGGGATGGCCACAGCCTGGTTGATCTCAACCGGGCTGGGGTGCCGCTGCTGGAGATCGTTTCCGCGCCGGATATTCACAGCGCGGCGGAAGCCGAAGCCTACGCCCGCAAGCTGCGGGCCATCCTGCAGTATCTGGGCGTCAACCACGGCGATATGTCCAAAGGCGTGCTGCGCTTTGAGGCCAACGTCAGCGTGCGGCCGGTCGGGTCGGACGAGCTGCGCACCCGTACCGAGATCAAGAATCTCAACAGCATTCGCAGCATGGTTCGCGCCATCGAAAAAGAGGTCGAACGCCAGATCAGGCTATGGGAAAGCGGCGAAGGAGTCAAACAGGCCACCCTGGGCTGGGATGATGTGGCGGGCCGGATCATTATCCAGCGCGTCAAGGAAAGCGCCAGTGACTACCGTTACTTCCCGGAGCCGGACCTGCCGATCGTGGTGATGAGCCGGGAGCAGGTGGAAGCCACCCGCGCCCGTCTGCCGGAACTGCCGGACGCCCGGCGCGACCGCTTCATGGCCGATCTGGGCCTGAGCCGCGAGGACGCCGCCGCACTGGTGGCCGACCGCGCCGTGGCCGATTATTACGAGGCGGCGCTGGCCGCCGGGGCTGAACCCAAGCAGGCGGCCAACTTTGTCCTGGGCGAGATCTTCCGCCTGATGAACGCCGAGTCGCTGCCCCGCGAGGCCATCGACCAGATCCGGGTGACGCCGGGGGCGCTGGCCGGGTTGCTGGCGCTGGTCAACGCCAGGACGATCAACCTGAACACCGCCAAGCGGGTGCTGGACATCCTCTACGCAGAGGGCGGCGACCCGGCGCAGATCGTAGCCGCCCACGGGCTGGCCCAGATCACGGACGAAACGCCGATCCGGGCGACCATCGAGCAGGTGCTGGACGCCCACCCGGACGAGGTGGCGGCTTACCTGGCCGGGCAGGAGAAGCTGGCCAAATTCCTGATGGGCCAGGTGATGCGTGCCCTGCGCGGTCAGGGTCAGCCGCAGGTCGTGCAGGCCCTGCTGGAGGATGCGCTGGCCGCCCGGCGGGGGAAGTCATGATCCCCGAGCCGCTGATACGCTTTCTTCTCCACAGGAGGACCTGGCATGACCCCGGCCACGAAGCCGATTCTGCTTGATTTCCCTGACCAGATCGAAACCGAGCGCCTGATCATCCGCGCCCCGCGTCCCGGCGATGGCCCGCCCCTGGCTGAAGCTGTCCGCGACTCACAGACCCACCTGCAACCGTGGATGCCCTGGGCGCAGCGCGTGGCTTCTCCGGAGGAATACGAGGCTCTGGTGCGCGAGGGTATCGCCCGCTGGACGCGCCGCGAGGACTTCTGGATGATGCTGATCCGCAAGGCAGACGGGCGCTGGATCGGTGGCAGTGGCCTGCATGACCCGGACTGGGACGTACCGCGCTTTGAGATCGGTTACTGGGTGCGTGCTGACGAGGAAGGCAAGGGCTACATCAGCGAGGCTGTGCGGGCCATCACCGATTTCGCTTTTGTCACGCTCCGTGCTGAACGCCTGGAGATCCGCTGCGACGCTCTCAACAGGCGCAGCCGGGCGGTCGCCGAACGCTGCGGCTTTACGCTGGAGGGCTGCCTGCGCCGCGACACCCGCACCCCCGGCGGCGAACTGCGCGATACGCTGGTTTTCGGCCTGATCCGCCCGGACTGGGAAGCACGCCGGGCACAGGCGACGCCCTGAACAGACCCCTTTCCCGCCAGCATCAACAGGCCCGGATCCGCCCGGCTGGCGCCTGCCATCCACGGCGATCCGGGCCGGTCTCTCGTCTGGGGGGATCTCCTCCGGCGTTAGCCCTTCAGCGGCAACACCAGTTCCTTGTGCATTGACGTCAGGCTGTGAGCCACGCCCTGCTCATCGATGTAGACGGTATCTTCCACGCGGATGCCAAAGCCGCGATCCGGATAGTATACGCCCGGCTCCACCGTGAAGACGTTACCAACCTGCACTACATCCCGGTTGCGGAGGTGGGTGAAGCCCGGACGTTCGTGAATCTGCAGCCCCAGGCCATGCCCCAGGCTGTGGATGTAACCGACCGTTGAACCTGGATCGCTGCGACCGGTGGGGTGGCCGAACTCCTCCAGCACGTCCAGCGCGATCTCCTGATAACGCTTGGTGCGCTCCCCGACTTTGATCTGGCTCATCACCGCGTTGAAGGCGGTCATCACCTCGTCGTAAGCCTTCTGCACTTCCGGCGTAGCATAGCCGATGCTCCAGGTGCGCGTCATGTCGTGGTAGTAGCCGCTCTGCATGTCGCGCGGGAACAGGTCGAAGACAATCGCCCGGCCCAGGTAGAGCGGTTCTTCGTCGTTGCCATGGCTGTGGGGGAAGCCGCCGTCACGCCCCTGGGCGAAGATCATGCCTTCCGGGTCTTCCAGCCCATGTTCCAGCAGCTTAAGCCGGACGAAACGCTTGACGTCTCCGATCGTCAGCGGCGTACCATCCGCCCTGATGACGACGCCACCCTGAGCACGATGCCCGGCAATGAAGTCCCAGGCCGCCTGCATGACCAGGTTGGTGCGGCGGGCGACATCCTTGAGAAGTTTGATCTCGACGGCGTCTTTGGTCGTCACGGCTTCGTCAAAGAGTGTATCTTCCCGCTCGCCAACGAAGGTCATGGCCGGGAAGTGCTCGCTGAGCAGCTTGAGCATCTCCCAGCTGGCGCCGATATCGCCGAAGCCGTAGACGCCGATCCGCCCGCCGGTGATGCCCAGCCGCTCAAAGTAGCGCTCAAAGCTCCTGACCGTGCGCATGTCGGCGTCATCGGGATATTGCGCCCATAGCTCGTGGATGTTGAAGTCGTTGTAGTTATAAACCGGCAGGCCGCTCTGGCGGGCGTTTTCGATCTCCAGGGTATTGGTGATCATCACGGCTGGCTCGCCGCGCTTCTTGAAGACCAGCGCACTGGCTTCGTGGCCGTTAGTGATGTAGGCCCGGTGCGGGTTGGGCATCTCCCCACCGAGAATGATCAGGGCGTCCAGGCCCCGCTTTGCCATCAGCTGATCGAGATCAGACTTCATGGGCGTTTCCCCTTCGCAATGTTGGTCCAGGCCCGCCTATTGTAACCCGCCAGCGTCGGGCGTGGACAGGGCCAGCCGCCGCACCACCGCCACGGCTTCCACCGGGTAATCCGGCAGGCGGTCGCGCAGCAACCGCTCGGCCAGCGCCAGCAGTGCGGCGGCGGCCTGCGGCGTTTCCAGTAGCAGCGCAGCGTTGATCTCCGCCGCCGGGGCCGGGTAAGCCTGCTCAAAGCGGCGGGCCGGATCGATGCTGTCTAGCACGCCGGGCCGGTCGGCGGGAACCAGCGCTGCGATCAACGTCAGCAGATGGGTGACGGCCTCGCCGCGCACAAACCGGTGCCCGCTCAGGCGTTCCCCCCGCCGGTGTCGCCCGATTCCCACCCACAGGTTGGTCAGGAACTGGCCGAAGTGATAGGCCGGGTCAGCCTGCCGCCTGGCATGCTCGGCTGCCGGGCGGGCTGCGATCTCCCCGGCGCGGGCCGCGATCCGGGCGCGGTCGATCAGGACGCGGTAGCTGTTCAGGCGGGTGACTGCCAGTTCGTCCGGCGCAAACACAGCGTATTCCACCAGGTGGCCGAAGCGGTAAAGCACTTTGAGGCCGTGCGCCGTCTCCCGGAAGACCAGGACGATCTGCTCGTGGTCGGGCAGCCAGTCGAAGGTGGTACGGAAGTGCTCCTGCGCGCCCGGCGTGGTTACGATCCAGAAGTCATGGTCGGAATACTCATCCGGGGCGTGGTCGGTGGCGGCCATCGATCCGGCAGCAATCAAACCCAGCACACGGGAATCGGCGCCCAGGGTGCGCACCAGCGCCGCTGTAAACGCCTCATACTCAGCCCGGTTCATGCAGAGTTTCCCCCCTTTCGCGGCGGAAGTGCCCCGGTCACTGCTGTGGCAATGCCGCCGCCATCAATCCTCCACCATCAGTGCCTCCCATTCGGCCAGGGCGGCTTCCAGCTCCTGCTCGGCGCGGGCGTAATCCTGCCCCAGGTCGTGGACGCGGGCCGCATCCCCGGCGGCGCTGGCCTCCCCGATTGCGCCGCTGAGATCGACCAGCCGCACCTCCAGCGCCTCGATGCGGCGCTCCAGTTCGGTGGTGAGCCGGGCGCGTTGATAGGGGGAGAGCCTGGGCGAACGCCCAGCGCGCTCATCATCCGCCGGGGGCTTTGGCGCTCTGGATCGTTTGGGGGCGGTGATCGCCGTACGCTCTGCCGGGGCAGCGGGCTGGGGCGGTTCGCCTTCGGCGCTACGACCGTCCCGCACAACCAGATATTCGGCATAGGGGCCTTTGAAGACAATCAACTCGCCGGGGCGGGCATCCCAGATCTGCGTCGCCAGGCGATCGATCAAATAGCGATCGTGGCTGACCATCAGGATCGTGCCGTTGAAGCGATCCAGCACTTCTTCCAGAATCTCCTGGCTGGCGATATCCAGATGGTTGGTTGGCTCGTCCAGCAGCAGGAAATTAGCCCCGCTGAGAGCCAGCTTGGCCAGGGCCAGCCGCCCGCGCTCCCCACCGGAGAGCGTGTTGACCGAACGGAAGACATCCTCGCCGGTGAACAGGTATGTTGCCAGGTAATTGCGGGCCTGGCTCTGCGGCATATGGCGGACGCTCAGCAGTTCGTCGATGACCGTGTTGGCAGGGTTGAGTTCCTCGTGGGCCTGGGCGAAGTAGCCGATCTGCACGCCCGCCCCCAGCCGGGCGCTGCCCTGTTTGGGAGCCAGCTTGCCCAGCAACGTTTTGAGCAGCGTGGTCTTCCCTACCCCATTGGGGCCGATGAGGGCGGCGATCTCGCCCCGGTAGAGGGTGATATCCGGCACGGTGAAGAGCAGGTCGCCATCCGGGTAGCCAACGCCCAGGTTGTAGGTCATCAGCACCTTGTCCCCGCTGCGGATGGCCGCCTCCAGGCGCATGTGCATGTGTTTCTCGTGCTGCGCCGCGCTCAACAACCGCCCGCCACGGGCAGGCAACTCGCCGCGCAGGGCGGCCTCCAGGCGGTTGAGGTCGCCTTTTGACTTGCCCAGCACCATCGTTTCCAGCTTGCGGATTTTGCCGCGGGCCTGGCTGGTGTTCTGCTTGCCCAGGTTGCGGCGGATGTAGTCCAGTTCCTTCTCGATGAAAGCCTGCTGGGCTTCGTATTCCCGGCGTAGCCGTTCGTGGCGTTCCTCGCGCTGGGTGACGTAGTGGCTGTAATTGCCGCGGTAGACCTCCATCCGGCCAAAGGCCATCTCCCAGATGGTAGTGACCACGCGGTCCATAAAATAGCGGTCATGACTGACGGCCAGCACCGCTCCAGCGAAGGACTTGAGAAAGCCCTCCAGCCATTCCACCGCGTCAATGTCCAGGTGGTTGGTCGGCTCGTCCAGGACGAGCAGATCAGGCGTTTCCAGCAGCAGGCGGCCCAGCAGGGCGCGGGTGCGCTCCCCGCCGGAGAGCCTGGTCAGCGGACGCGCGTATTCGTCCGGGGTAAAGCCCAGGCCGGTCAGCACCATCCGGATGCGGTGTTCGTACTCAAAGCCGCCGGCCTGTTCATAGCGTTGCTGCAGCGCGCCATAGGCTGCGATGAGTTCGTCATCGTCCGGCCTGCCAACCATCTCGTGTTCCAGTTCGGCCAGGCGGGCTTCCATGTCACGTAGCGGACTAAAGACGCGCAACATCTCCTCATAGAGCGCATGATCGCCGGCCAGCTCCGGACGCTGGGGCAGGAAGCCGATGCGCAGGCCGCTGGCCCGCGTGATTGTGCCGCTGGTGGGCGTGTCCAGGCCGACGATCAGGTTGAGCAGGGTGGTCTTGCCGACGCCATTGGCGCCGACCAGGGCGATACGCGCACCGTGGGGGATGCTGGCGCTGACATCGGTGAAGATATCGCTGGCGCCAAAACTCTTGGTGACGTTAGTCAGGGTTACCAGGGCCATGATGGTGTTTACCTTCAGCTTCCAGCGACCTGCGGGGCCGCTGAACAGACCGTCATCAGTGTGCTGGGATAAGCGTTCCCGGCGTTACGCTCCGCCGGGCAAAAAAGCAAAAAGCTGCGGGACATGCGCCCACAGCCTTAAGAATTTGCTCGTAGCATTGCTAAGGGCGTGCAGGCGCAACATCAGGCTGGAAAAGCGCCACCAGCCATTCTGATCATCAGCCTGCCGTCCATGGGTGACTCCGTTGTGTTTTACCAGCGCCCTGGAGTGTACATGGCCGGGGAAGGCATGTCAAGCGCAGATGGGCAGCTGGCACGGCTGTTGCAAAGTCCGGTAGTGTATCTTTCGCGGTTGAAATTCAGATGCCGGTTGAAGGTTGCCCATCTAAGCACCAAATCGCATGTGTATTTTCTCTCAAAATGACACGCGACTTCATT